>CALWOZ010000024.1 GCA_944383305.1 uncultured Clostridia bacterium
TACCTTTGGTATTTCTATACTTGCTAGGCTACTACATTCTCTAAATGCAGAATTCTCTATACTTGTTACCTTTGGTAGTTCTATACTTGATAGGCTTCTACATCCATAAAATGCACCATTTCCTATACTTGTTACCTCTGGTATTTCTATACTTACTAGATCACAATTTCTAAATGCATAAGCCCCTATACTTGTTACTTTTGGCATTTCTATACTTGATAGATGCACCCCTGAAAATGCACTATTTCCTATACTTGTTACCTCTGGTAGTTCTATACTTTTTAACATATAACAACTTTCAAATGTATAGTCTTTTATACTTGTTACCTTTGGTATTTCTATACTTGCTAGATTACTACAACTTGAAAATGCAGAAGTACCTATACTTGTTACCTTTGGCATTTTTATACTTTTTAGACTACTACATCCATAAAATGCAACACTTCCTATACTTGTTATGTTTGGCATTTCTACACTTGTTATATTAATACCTAAACCACTAAAACTTCCTTCTTTTATATGTGTTATCTTTTGGTGTATTTTTTTATCTTCCGTTTCTAGATATTCTGGTATAGTTATTTCTGTTTCATTGCCTATATATCTTTCTATAGCACCATCTTCTGTAAATATAAAATTATCTGTGCTATCTATATTTACTCCTTTATATAAAACATATTTTGCTCCCCAAGGATAAGCAGAAAGATTATCCATACTATCTATTTCTTCTTTTGTATGATTAGGCATTTTTACAACACAATTGTTCGGAAATGTATCACTATATTCTAAAATTATATTTTTGGATAATAACTCTATACTTTCTAAACTATAACATCCTTGAAATGTAGCCCATCTTATACTTGTTACTTCTGGACATTTTATACTTGCTAAACTACTGCATTTATAAAAGGCATAATCTCCTATACTTTTTACCTTTGGTATTTCTACGCTTGCTAGGCTACTACATTCTTTAAATGCAGAATTCTCTACACTTGTTACCTTTGGTCCTTGTATACTTATCAAATTATTACACTTACTAAATGCAGTATCTCCTATATATGTTACCTCTGGTATTTCTACACTTTTTAAATTGCTACATTGATAAAATGCACTACCTCCTATACTTGTTACATTTGGCATTTCTATACTTTCTAGACTGCTACATTCATAAAAGGCTCTATTTCCTACTTGTGTTATTTTTTCTGGTAAAACTACGTTTTTATCATTTCCTATATAAGATTGTAAATAATATCCATCATCTATAATGAAATCTCCGTCTTTTATTGTTCCTTTCCAATATACAATTGCATTACTTCCCCACGGAGCTCCTTCTGAATTTTGAACTTCATTTCTACTTTTATTTAATATTTTAATTTCTTTTAACTTGCTACATCCATAAAATATATCACCTTTTATACTTGTTATCTCTGGTATTTCTACTCTTTCTAAACTATTACACCCTCTAAATGCATATTCCTCTATACTTGTTACCTTTGGCATTACTATACTTGTTAGGCTACTACATTTAGTAAATCCACCTTGATTTATACTTGTTACCTCTGGTATTTCTATACTTTTTAAGCTAATACAGTCTTCAAATGAACGAACCCATATATTTGTTGCCTTTGGTATTTTTATACTTTGTAAATTGGTACATCCACTGAATACAGCACTTCTTATACTTGTTACCTCTGGCATTTCTATACTTGTTAAACTACTACATTCTTCAAATGCACTATTTTCTACACTTGTTACCTTTGGTATTTCTACACTTGCTAGGCTACTACATTCTCTAAATGCAGAATCCCCTATACTTGTTACATTTGGCAGGTCTACACTTGTTAATTTACTACATCCATAAAATGTATATTTCCCTATACTCGTTACACCTGACATTTCTATACTTGATAGACTACTACATTCTCTAAATGCAGAATCCCCTATACTTGTTACCTTTAGTATTTCTACTCTTTCTAAGCTACTACATCTATAAAATGCACTATTTCCTATACTCGTAACTTCTGGTATTTCTACACTTGTTAAAGTAATACAATCCTCAAATGAATTATTTCCTATACTTGTTATACTTGGTGCAAATTTTATTTCTGTTATAGGATTATTTTTAAATGCACTATTTCCTATAGTTGTTATTGCACTATCATCTGCAAAAGTTAGTTTTGTAATACCCTTATTTATGAAGGCATTATCTGCTATGGCAGTTACCTCTTGATTTTTTATTTCTCTAGGTAATGTAAGCTCCCCTATTTGAGCAGAACTTCCGTTATATCCTGTAATAACTCCGTTTTCTATTATTATATCTGCTAAAATAGCGTCATTTCTTTGTTCATCTTCTTTTATTTCATCTATATTTTGAGTATTTTCTTTATCTAATATACCTTGGCTTATGTCTTCACTATTGTCTTCACTTTCTTGTTCACTTGATATATCTTCGCTATTATCCTCACTATTGTCTTCGTTTGATATATCTTCATTATTGTCTTCACTTTCTTGTTCACTTGATATATCTTGGCTATTGTCTTCACTACTGTCCTCGCTTGGTATATCTTCACTTATGTCGCTATCTTCCCCACTTGATACATCTTCGTTTATGTCTTGACTATTGTCATCAGTTGATACATCTCCATCTATGTTTTCACTATTTTCTTGATTTTCTGTATCCCCTACTATTTGAATATCTGCTAATTGGCTAGCCAAAATTAAATTTTGTGGTATAGATATTGTAGAAGATGCTACAATAATAGCCAACATAGATGATAAAATTTTATTTAATTTTATCTTTGCTTTCATAAAATTACCTCCTTAAAAATTACAACGACAAAAAACCACCTTAAATTTAATTTTTAAAAATTTAGGCTAGTTTATTCCAAAAATATATGTCGTTTACAAGGGTTACTTAAATACCCCCCCCCATTAGTTCTAGGAGTATTGTTTAAATTTATATTATAAGTTTTTACCATATTATCCCTCCTTTAATTTTTTCTTAATTTTAACATATTTTCTATTTTTTGTCAATAATTTTATAAAAAGGCTAGATAAAAATCTAGCCTTTTTATTTATTTTCTACAATTCCTTTAAATCCTCTGCCTATTACTTCGCTAACGTTAGCTATTACAACAAAGGCATTTTCATCAATATCTCTAACTACTTCTTTTAGCTCTGGTATTTGTTTTTGTTTAACAATACAGAATATAACATTTTTTTTATTTTTAGTGTACATTCCGTGAGCATCTAAAGAGGTTGCTCCTCTGTCAATAATATTTAATATGCTATGACCTATTTCTTCAGATTTATCACTAATAATAAATACAGCTTTTGCAAAGTCAAATCCATCTACTACCATACCTATAACCTTACTTACAATAAATACACTTATAAGAGCATATAAGGTAGGTCTAACTCCAAATACAATTATACCTATAAATATAATAGTAAAATCTATACATAATAATATTTTAGATATTGGTATATGTCTTAAAAATTTATTCATTATAATAGCTAAAAGGTCAGTCCCTCCCGTACTACATCTATTTTTAATAATTAAACCAAGCCCTATACCATCTATAATAGCACCAAAAACGGCAGCTAATAATATATCTTCAGTAAATTTAGGAAGCCAGCTTGTTATAGCTAAGGCAAAAGATAAGAAAAATGTAGCAAAAATAGTATTTCCTAAAAACTTAAATCCAAAAAATTTATATCCTAATAAAAATAATGGTAAATTTATTAAAATATTACTAAGCCAAACGGGAAAAGGTATAGAAAAGACAGTTTGAAATACACTATCTAAAATAATTCCAAGTCCTGTCACTCCACCTAATACAAAGTTATTAGGTTTTAAAAATACGTTTAAAGAAATAGCTAATAAAAAGCAACCAATAATAATGTTTAGATATTTTAAAAATGTTTTATTTTTTAATATTTCTTTCATTTTTTTCACCCTTTATTTTATATTTCAAAACTTCAATAATAAATAAGGGTAGCTTTAACATTCTTTTAAATCTTGTAGGTTGTGTTATAAGCCTATAAAACCATTCTAAATTAAGCTTTATAAAAATTTTAGGAGCTCTTTTAACATTACCACTCATAACATCAAAACTACCACCAACGCCTATCATAACTTTAACATTAAGTTTATCTTTATTACCATATATCCACTTTTCTTGCCTTGGAGAACCTAATCCAACTAACAATAAATCTGGACTAAGGCTATTTATTTCATCTATTATTATATTGCCCTCTTCTTCAGTAAAATATCCATTATGAGTTCCAACTATTTTAAGTCCTTTATATTTTTTCTCCATCATATTTTTAGCATCCACAATGGTTTCTTCACTAGCACCTAAAAAATATACTGTTTTATCTGTATTTTTTATTTTATAAAAAATACTTTGTATTAAGTCAAAGCCTGCTACTCTTTCTCTTATATTATAACCTAACATTTTAGCACCTATTACTACACCTATGCCATCTGGTATGTTTAGGTTACTTTTATTTAATATTTCCATAAAATCTTTGTCATTAAGTGCATTCATAATAAACTCTGGATTTGGTGTAAAAATAATTTTCTTTTCATTGTCTTGAAGATATAAAAGAACTAAGCCTAAAGCTTCATTTAGATTTACATTATTTATAGGAACGCCTAATATGTTGCAAACTGTAAAAGACATATAAAAACTCCTTTTATTTTATTTCATAATCACCTTTTACTAAAAACCACGCTTTTTCTGTAACTTTTATGCCTCTCCCATCTTCTCTAGGTATTATAAGAAGTTGATTTTTATTTATTGTATTTTTATCTTTTACCTCTAATCCATTTGTTATATTAGCTATACCTTCTGCTCCAGGCACCACTGCGTTACCTTTACCACTTCTTAATATAAGTTCAGTTCCTTCTTTTCCATATATAGTTTGTCCAACTTCTACTAAAACTGGTTTAAAACTATTACCACTAATTTGTACATTAGTGCTAGTGCTATTTGATGTATTTTCAGTTCCAATTGTACTATTTATTACCTCTAACACTTGATTTATTTTATCATCTACATAGCTTTTTGCAACTAATGGGTCTTCTGAGCTTCCTGCTTGACTATTTGCAAAGGCTATACCTGTAGCTACAATAAAAGTAGCTAAAAATATTTGTATCCCAACCAAAATTTTTTGTTTCATTTTTATTCCCCCTATTAATTAGTTATTTTTATTTTTTCTTATTTTATCAAATTCTTTATTTAAAAGTATTTCATTTTGTCTAGCTTTATCTAAAAGTATGTCTATTTTTTCTGCCAATATATCTTCATATCTTTCAAGACCCATAAACATACCTTCCATTTGAGCTGTAAGTTTTTTTGCATCTATATCTCCAGTTCTCACGTCTCCACCATTTGGCATATTTAAAACGTTTAGATAATATTCTATTTTAGGGTCATATACTAGCCCTATCATAGGCACTTTTTTAGATGCTGAAAATAACAATGTATGAAGTCTCATACCAAGTATAAGTTTCATTTGTCCTATTATACCAAGTATCTCGTCTGGTTTATAAAGTTCTTGTAAAATATATGAGTCTTGTTTCATCTCATACATAACTTTTTTAGAGGTTTCTATATCTTTTGGTTGTTCCATAGGTATAAAGAGAACATTTTTACCTTGTTTTACCATATTATCACAAGCTTTTGCTACTTCTTTAATGTATTTATCTCCATATTTAGCTTTATTCCAATTTCTAACAGACACACCTATAATATCTTTATCAAGAGGTATTTTTTCTTTAATTAAAAATTCTCTTGCTTTATCATCTGATATGGACCTAAGAGTAAATGCAGCATCTGCTGTAACATAAATATCAGGCTTTTTAACTCCCATATCTAAAAGGTCTTGTTTAGAAAATTCCTCTCTAAGAGTAATCAAATCTACATTATCTACAACCAGTTTTACTAATTTTCTATTTATTTTTCCATTAACTGGTCCTATACCATTTGAATAAAGCATTACTTTTTTATTAAAAAGCTTTGCAAATTTTATAATGCTTAAATAGTATAAAAGTGAACGTGTGCTAGTACCATTTTGTATTAAAGTGCCTCCGCCAGATAGTATGATATCACTTTTTACAATAGCTCTAATCACTTCAATAGCATTAAATCTTTGCACAGAATTAATATTGTATTCAGTTTTAGTTAACTCAGGAATATGAGAAATAGCAGTTATATTAACATCTGGTGCCATTTCTTTAATATTTGTTGTCATAGCCATTAAAGTTGCCTCATCTCCGCAATTTCCATATCCATGATATCCAGCTATTAATAAGTTAATCATTGGTTATCCCTTCTTAATTTTTATTTGTTAAAATCGTGTTATTAATGTCAATTAAGCTATGCCTTTATTTTTCAAGAGAAAATTTATAAATGAGTTTTGTTTTAATACTTTTGCAATACATTTTTTTGTAGCTTTGATACAAAATAAATAATTGCAAATCACAATTCATTTTTTTGGTGCAAAGCACCAAAATAAATAAAATTGTGATACTGTCGAAGAAAAATAATAGGAATAGCTGTTTATTTTCATACTTTGTATGAAAAAAACTAATTGATACAAAGTATCAAAAAAATTGATTAATTTCAATTAAGCTATGACTTTATTGTTCAAGATAAAAATTATAAACGGGTTTTTGTTTTAATTTTTATCGAAGAAGAATAATAGGAATAGCTGTTTTTTGATACAAAGTATCAAAAAAATTGATTTTGTTTATAATTTATATACCAAAAATGCATAAGTACGGCTACTAAAAGCCAAAAACAAGAGGTCATCATAGGCACTTCAAAAACATTTTCTACAAAGTTATGGACAATAACTCCAAAAACACCTGCAAAAATACCTATTTCTAATTCTTTAGATACTTTATCTTTAGTTATTCTAATAGTTCTTATACCATTTACTATTATTTGATACATAAGCATTACAAATGCAAATAAACCAAATAAGCCAGTTTCTACGGCTGTTTTTAAATAATAGTTATCCATATAAAAAGTTTCTACCATTTCAGTATCTACTAGATAAGATAAGTTGTTATTTATAGCGACTGCTCCACCAAAATGACCAAGTCCAACTCCAAAAAGTGGGGTTCCTTTAAGTATTTGTATGCCTGTTAGCCATCTTACAAGTCTACCACCTCTAAGGCTACTTTCTATATATTCAGAGCTTAACATATATGTTATTCTATTAGCTACACTAGGGACTAAAACTACGGCTAATAGACCTAATATAATAACTGGTATTAAAAGCCTTTTGTCTTTTAAAAATACATAAGCTAAAATAGCTACTCCAAATCCTATCCACGCACCCCTTGAGAAAGTAAATACTAAACAACCTGCCATAGTAAGTGCTAAAATATAAAATAATACTTTAATCTTATTATTTTTAGATATAGAACCAAAGGATAATGTTAAAGGTAAGGCTAAAGTCATAAGGGAACCTAATATGTTAGGACTTGTTAATATAGAGAATACTCTTGTTCTAACGCCGGCTTCTTTACTATCTACCCATCCTGCTGGCATCTCAACTCCTATTATATATTGATACACTCCGTGTATAGCCATTAAAGAAACTACTATTACAAATATTAAACACAATGTTTTGGCTCCATTGGTGTCTTTTAAAAGCTGTATTACTACAAAATACCACAGTATGTATTGAATAACAGCTCTAAATCCTTCTAAAGATATCATATAGTCTGGAGAGTTTATTATAAGAACTATAACCATAGATATAATAAATAACACAACTGGTAAGTCTAAAGGTGTCTGTTTAAATCCTTCTTGTTCTCTATATTTAATGTATTTATAGCCCCAAACTAAAAACATAGCTATAAATAAAAGTTCGTCCCATACGCTAGCTATACTTGGTACAAAATTTCTAAGTATAAAATCTATAAACGGATATAGACAAAGGGCATAGGCTATAATTTGATAATTGGCAAACACAAGCCCAATTATAGCTATTAATCCTAAAAGTATAATAACTTTTTCAATACCAAAAAACGCACCAAATATACCAGCTAATGAAAATAATATTATTAAAATAATTAGTGTTTGTTTTTTCACGTTTTCACCAACTCTTGAATATTTTATAAATAAAACTTTGTTTAAAATAATTTATACTTGTGCTAAATACAAGTAATATTAATGTTAAGGCTAAAATCCCATAAGACACATATAAATTTATTGTATCCAAAATCATACCAGTAACACTATATGCAATATTAAATGCTCCTAATAAAACAGCTAATAATAGTATTCTTTTTTCTTTACTAAAATATTTTATAGCTCTAAGTTCAAAAAATGTTTTACTCCCTAATAGCCATTTTTTTATTGTTTTGTGCAAAAAGTCTGCGATTTTATCTATTATTTTTACTACTTTTCTAATAAATTTATATACTAAACTATTTAAAAAGTATGGATTTTTATTTAAGTACTTTTCTACACATTTATAAATAAAACTTTGTTTAAAGCAATTTAATATTTTTTCTAAATTTCTTTTTAATAAGCTATTATTATAAGGCTTTATTAAAATTTGTTCAAAAAGCTTATAAATAATACTGTTTTTTATAAATAAAGGCATATTTATACCTCCTATTCTGTAACAGTACTACTTTCTTGTGTTGTATCTTGTACTTTAGTTTCTCCACTTTCTATATCTCTAAGCTCTATATCACGAACTTTACAATTCGCTTCAAATTGTTGTGTTTTTAATATAAAATTGTAATTTACTCTAACCTCTTGATTACCAGCTTTTAAAATAGGATTAGACGCATTTACTGTATCTTTTATAACAACAGTTATATCTTTCCACATTGGGTGTTCTTCAAGGATAGCCTCACCGTCAGAATTAGTAGTAATATAGGCTGCTGGCTCCATATCTACTGATACTATCTCTGCATCTGTAAAAACATTATTAGCCACTAGTTTATCCCCTGGTTTTAATGTTTCTAAAGCTTCTGGAACAATAGAGTTACCATATAATGTTACATATATTTCTTTTTTACTATCTAAAGGATTTTGTCCCTCGGCGTTTCTTGCGCTACTAGTAAGTCTTATACTAATAACTGCTATAACACCAATTATTACTATCGCTACAAGTAAATCTACAATATTTATAATTCCAAATAATTTTCCTTTTTCATCTATTATTTTACTCACCTTTTTATCTCCTTTATAATATTTTTATAAATGTCTATATGTGTTTTTGCCATTTTTGTATCTGAAAAATGGTCATAGGCATATTTATAAAAGTTTTCACCAAAGCTAGACATAAGCTCTCTATCTTTTAAAAGTATATCTATTTTTTTAGCTACATCTTCACTACTATGTGATTTTATTAAAAGTCCTGTTTCATTATTTTTTATCATTTCTGGTATACCACCAACCATTGTTGCTATTGTGGCTTTTTTAAGCCTAGCCCCTTCTAAAAGGGCATATGGAAAGCTCTCAGAATAGCTAGTTAAAACATTTATGTCTATTGCATTATAAAAACTATCTATATCATTTATAAATCCAAGCATTTTTACATTATTTTGTAAATTATTATCTTTTATAAAAGACTTCATACTTTCTTCTAAGTTACCACTACCTGCTATTAAAAATATAATATTTTTATTATCCTTTAATAAAATTTTACTAGCTTCTAAAAAATGTTTTAATCCTTTTACAATTTGCAACCTAGCAGCTATACCTACATACACATAGTCTTCGTTATATGGTATATTATATTTTGCTAAAAACTCCTTTTTTTCTAAAGGTTCTATTTTTTTTTCCATATCTATACCATTGTATATAACTTTTAATTTTTTATCATTAAAGCCTCTTTTTATAAGCATATTTTTAAAGGCATTTGTAACAGCTAATATATAGTCAAATTTTCTAAGTGCAATAGCGTTTATAGGCATAAATATAGCCTGTTTATATATACTATCTTTAAAATCTAGTTTATAATCACTATGAAGAGTTGTTATAAACGGTATATTAAAGCTATTTTTTATAAAAAACGCTATATAATTAGCTCTAGCACCGTGACAATGTATCAAATCATAATCACCATCAAATATATATTTTTTTATGTCTAAAATAGGCTTTAAACTATATCTTTTCTTTTGGTGTATAATTTTTATAGGTATATTAGCCTCTTTAGCTTCTTTAGTAAATACACCCTCCATTATACATAAAAGTTCTACATCTATGCCTTCCTTCATAAGCCTTTTAAGAAGAGTTATAACGTGAGTTTTAGCTCCGCCTCCGTCTCCTCCGCTTATTAAATGAAGCACTTTCATTTTATTATCACATCCCACGGTATTATTTTGTCAATAAATATTATAATATAATAATTAAATTTAAACAAATTAACTTTTTGTAAATTTTAAAGCCTTATCAAAAATATTAGCTAATTCTTTAGTAAGCCTTTTTCTTTCAAATTTTTGTATTATATTAAAATCTGGTTCAAAATTTAAACTATTTTTCTTCCATTTTTCATAATACTCTTTTATAATATTTTCTATTTCTAAGACGTTATCTGTATTAGCAACAATTCCTATTTTGCTCTCTATAACTAAATCTTTAGCTACACCATCTGGAAGTATAGCAAGGACAGGTCTTTTAGTGTTCATATATTCAAATATTTTACCTGTATAAAAAGCATTAGCTCCTACACCACTTCCCTCTATTAAAACTAAAGCGTCTGAGCTAAGCTGGTGTTTTATACAAACATTGTGTGGAACATAACCTACTATTTCTATATCATCTGTTAAATTAAGACTATCTATTTGAGATTGTAGCTTGTCTTTATGATAATTACCAATAAGTTTAACTTTTAAGCTATTTTTTTCAATTATTCCTTTTTCTTTTAAATTTTTTATAGCATTAAAAAAGTTATCTGGCTTTCTTCTTCCATATAAGGCTCCAGTATAAACCATTGTAAACTTCTTATTATTAGGTTTAGTAAAGTCCATATTAAAAAAGTCTTCTTCATCATATCCATTAGGTATGACATAAAAATTATCTCCACTTATGTTGTTGTTTTTTATAAAATTATCACGCATAACTGGTGTATTTGTTATAAGGTAATCGGCTTCTAAAAGAACCTTTTTTTCCATATTTTTTTCTATTTTAGTTCTTATAGGGTTATGTGGATTATCTAATGTATATGGATTATTAGTCCATTCATCTCTAAAATCTACTATCCATTTTATATTAGGTACTTTTCTTTTTATATAAAGGCCTAAAAGATGGTCACTATAAGGTGCACTTGTTGTATATATAAGTTTTATGTTATTTTCTTTTATAACTTTTAAGGCTTGTTTTTTACTTTTTTCAAACCATATTCTAGCACTATCTGGTATCATTATTTTACTTATCACCTTAAAAGGTATTTTTAATATACCTTCCATTTCAGATGGTTCATAAGCCTTTGTTCTAATAATATTTACCCCTTGTGGCACATCTTCTAAAAGTGTTTTATCTATAAGCTTTGCTCCTGTTGTTTCTCTAGTAAAAACAACTGGTTCATATGAAAAACTTCTTAGATGTTTTACAAATTTTACACTTCGTTGTACACCAGAGCCACCCATAGGTGGAAATTGATTTGCAATAATAAGAACCTTTTCCATTATTTTTCACCTAATAAATAATAGTTTATATTGTTATTAATAACGTCTTTTCTATCAAAAAAGTTCCTTGTATCTAATATATTTTTATCTTTTAATAGAGTATATACTTTGCTAAAATCTATATTTTTAAACTCATCGTGGTTTACACCTAAAACCATAATACTAGCATCTTTTAAAGCCTCATATATATCCATATTATTTTCTATTTGGTCTTTTGCGTGAGGGTCACAAATATTTACTTTTACATTTTCTTTTTTAAGCATATTTAAAAGGTTCATAACAGGGCTTTCTCTAATGTCATCTATATTTGGTTTATATGTTACGCCAAATAGAGCTATTGTTTGTCCATTAAATCCACCTAGTATTGTTTTAATCTTGTCAAAAACAAATTGAGGCATACTGTCATTTATAAGTCTTGCTTGTTTTATAAGTTTAGCATTTTCAGACTTTTCTACTAAAAACCACGGGTCTAAAGCTATACAATGTCCACCAACACCAGGACCTGGACTTAATAAATTTACACGTGGGTGATGATTAGCAAGACGTATTACCTCAAAGGCGTTTACTCCTAATTCTTCACTAATTTTAGCAAGTTCGTTAGCTAAGGCTATATTTACATCTCTAAATGTATTTTCCATAACTTTACACATTTCGGCAGTAGTAGACGTTGTAATAAATATCTCACCTTCTACAATACTTTCATACACTTTTTTAACCTCTAAACTAGACTTTTCGTTTATACCACCAACAATACGACTATTTGTTCTAAGTTCTTCTATAACCTTGCCTGGTAAAATTCTCTCAGGAGAATGGGCAACTAAAAGTTCCTCCCCTATTTCAAGTCCTGTTTCTTTTAATATAGGTATCATTAAATCTTCTACTGTACGTGGAGGAGATGTAGATTCTAGTATAACAATACAGCCTTTTTTAAGATGAGGCACAATAGCTTTTGTAGCACTTTCTACATAACTCATATCTGCTGTTTTATCCTCATTAATAGGAGTAGGTACAGCTATTATATACACATCACAATCTGGTGGACAAGTTGTTGTAGCTGATAGATTTCCCTTTTGTACACAGTCTTTAACAAGTTCTAAAAGTCCTGGTTCTTCTATTATTATTTCACCTTTATTAAGAGCATCTACGGCTTTTTGATTTAAGTCATATCCTATAACTTTATGTCCTTTAGATGCAAACATAGCTGCAGTAGGCAAGCCAACATATCCAATACCAATCATACAAATTTTTTTCATAGGTATAAATTCCTTTCATAATCTATAAATCTTTATTAAATACTTTTATAGTTATATATCTTTTTTACATTATTTTTATTTTACCACTTTTTATAATCTTTAACAATATTTATTTATATATAATAAGATTATTTTCACAAAAAATTTACAAAATAATTAATTATTTAGCTTTTTTCAGTTTATTTAATATTAAATTTATTTCATTTTTAGCCTCACCTATAAAATAAAGACATAAAATGTACGCTATCATTCCTATTAAAACAAGTAGACACAATGTAATAATATTTGCTGGTAAAAATTGTTTTATAACAATAACTGTCAATCCCATTATTGTTATACTTACTATTATTTTATATAAAGATGATTTATTAAGATTAAACTCCATATGATCTTTTGTTCCATTTTTAGCTAATATAAAGTATATTAAAAATGCTATAAAAGTACTTATACCAGCAAATTTATATCCAAATATTTTTATAAATACTATATTTAATATAATATTTAATATACCACTTATCATACTTCTTTTAAATATTTCTTTTGTTCTAGCATTAAGTTCCCACGGTTTTATAGCATATTCAGTAAGACCTAAAAACATCATACCAAGTGCTACAAATCCCATTATACTATGACCTTGAAAATATTTATCTTCAAATAAAACAGATGCTATAAAATCCGATACACAAAACACTCCCACAACAGCTGGTAGTGATATTAATAAATATGTTCTTATTGCATTTCCTATAAGGGTTTTTGTAAGTTCTGTATCTCCTTCGCTCCACGTTCTAATAATTGTAGGATAGCTCCCTCTCATAGCACCAGCTGCCAAAAGAGTAAAAGCTGAGGCAATTATAGAATAATTTGTCTGATATATACCTACTTTATCTTCACCTAAAAAATATTTTATTACATATATATCAGATTTGTTTAAAACAGATGTGGCTATCATATTACCCATTAAAGGAATACCATATATTTTTAAAACATTTAATATTTCCTTATCATAATATCTCCATTTTATATGTTTTATTATATCAAGTTTTATTATGCCAATTAAAGCTGTTATAAAATCAAATATAATATAACTTACAAATATCCACTCTATTTTTGTAGTAAAAACCTTGTTTAAAATAATAATAGATAAAAGTTTTCCTATTACATTTATTATAGATAAAAAAAGATTAGTTTTACTTTTTCTAACTCCTGCAAGCATACCTATTACAAGTTGTGACGTATTATATGTAAAAAACATAAGTACACTTACAACAATAAGGCTTATAGGATAATTATTAGTTATATTAGGGAAAAATCCTAAGCTTAAAATAAAAATAATAACACTAGATATAAAAATGACTATTATATTTACTTTAAACCAGGAGAAAAATACAGTAGAAAAAAATTTATCTTGTTCATTGTCCAATTCGTATTTATTTATATATCTTAATACCGATTGTACAAGCCATTGTATTAAAGCCATAGCAACAGTTGTTATAGCAATGTTTATAGTAGAATATCTTCCTGTTTGTTCTGGTACATATATATAAGACATAGCAGATATAGTTAAAACACCTACTACTCCTTCTATAATTTTTGCTATCATATATATTATAGTATCCTTAGCCATAGCTTGATTTTTTGTATTATTATTAGACATTTTTTTACCTCTTTTATATATTTTAAATATTTTATATTATATATAATTTTAAATACTTTGTCTATTTATTATTTTTAAAGAATAATTTTTTAATACTGCATATTAAAAACTACCTATTCCTATTATTTTTCCTATTAATTTTAACATAATTGTTAAATACCTTGGTATTTTTTAAAGATTTACATATTCATAATATCCAAATTTTACACCTTATACACAGTTTTACTAAAATGACACCACACTCTATTGCTATATGACCTTATCACCACAAAAGGAAATATCTATTGGCTCTTGTTATATATAAATTAGGATTTATTTAATTAATTGTATGTCATCTCCTTCAATCCAAATAGCTTGCTCATCTGTCAAAAAAATATCATCATTGTTTTCAATTTTTCCACAGACAGTTCCCTTTTGACAATGGACTACAATATGATTATCAATATATTTTAAACCTTCTTTAAAATTTCCCCCTGCAACCATACTCCCTGCACTCATTCCTATATAAAACAAACCATTTTCAACGGCTTGATTTAAAACAATATGAAATCCTGTTCTATTCACTTCACTAGTAAGCAAACCTGCATCTCCACCACAAAATATAATTGCATCAAACTCATTTAACTCTTTAGTTGTTAAAAGTCGAAAAGCAATTGGCAAATCCTTTACTTCTTTTGAATACGTTCTACAATAATTAGCAGATAACAAGTATTTCAAATTATAAACCAAAATATTCTGTACCAAAATTCCCATTTCCATAAATTTATATATACTCATAGAAATCCCCTCTCTAGCACCGTCACTCTCTGTTGCTGCAGAAGGTACAAAAATAATCTTTGCTCTAGATGGTTCCTTATTTATCACTTGCCAAAATATATTTTTAAAATTTTCTGTCAAACCACCTGATGTAAGTAAAATTCTTCTCATTTCATTACCTCCATAACCTCCAATTTAATACTCTAATTATAACATAACCATAAATACGTTACTATAAATAAAAATTTAAACAAAACCAGTTTATAATTTTTATTTTTAAAAATAATCTTTTAACATACATAAAAGGAGAGTAAAACTCTCCTTACTAAATTTATAAAATATATTTTTAACTTTATTATATTTTAATATATTAAGATAAACTAATTTTACTACAATTTAGGTATAAAGTTATAATATTCTTCTAAGGAAGCATCTTTCATACAAGCCTCTATTATTTGTTTACCAAGTGGACTTAAATCTTTAGTATAATATTTTTCTAATTCTTTTTTAAAGAAATCTGTAAGCATTTTTGCACCTATGTCATAAGCCTCATTAGTAACCTCTGGCTGTCTATTAACGTGTAAAAATCCTTTTGGTATAAGCATACCATCTATTTTTATACTTTCTGGTATATAACCTAACAAAGAACATCTAGCCTCAGTTAATACCTCTCTTTTAAACTTACATCCACCACGTCTTGATAAATATTCTCTAGTAGCCCATTGAGCCCCAAATCCTACTTTATAAGCTCCTATATACTGATTAGGTATTAATATATATCTAGTAGATAAAGTATTTAAAATTTGATTTAAAAGTAAATTAGCTTGTGCTACCATTTTACCTGTTGCAAAAGGCCAATATGAGCCAACTCCTTCACTTTTCATTCCTGCTCCATTGTCTACAATTGACGGATTAGCAAATCCTCTTGGAGAAACTAAACGCCATAACCAGGCTAAAGCTGGTGGTAAAATATGGAGCATACCTATTATACCATAATTAGGATTTTCTTTTGTTGTAGGAGGAGTTCTAACTCCAAAACTTCTAATGTCCACCTCTATTGCTTCATTTAAAACATTTTCTTTAGCTTTTCTAGGTATTATTATTCGTGGATTAGGACAAGGTACTCCTGGTTTATCTTCTGTATGTTCCCATATAAGACAAGTAGAATTAGGCACACCTTGTATATTAAAAAACACTAATGGTTCTTCTGGGTGCATACATATTCTCTCTGTCTCTGGTTCTGTACCATATTTATTTATATGGTCAACACGTAAAAACCAGCCATATTCAGCATCTGCTACTACAAGCTTATTGCTATTATTTTGTATAGAAGGGTGAGCTAATGCCATATCATCTGTTATAGGATTAAGTTCACAAGAGTCTGCTAATCTTACTAATGTGTCCTCGTTTGTTATAATATTTGTACCTAATAACAAACGTCCGTCTTTTCTCCTATGAAAAGGCTCTGTCATTTCACTTTTTCCTCCACCTGATGCTCCCTCGTGCATAATAGTCAAGGTAAGTTCATAAGGAGTAGTTATCTTTACCGTAGATGCGTGTAAAGTATTCCAACCTTCTTTTTCTCCAAGATTTAAAAGTATGCTATATACACCTTTTTTGGCACTAGGTCCTGGATATAAGTTGTAAGAAAACACTTCGTGTATAGTATCCAATCTATTATGAACAACTATTTGATTGCCGTCATATAAAGTATGTCTAAAAGGAGGAGCTACATATATTATAGCTTTAGGTTCAAATCCTTGTCTTATTTCATCTAGTGGTATAAATCCTTGTAAATCGGCAAGTGCCATCCCAAAAAATGAAGCATTGGCTGGCATAATAGCTAAAGCCTCATATCCTATTTTAAGTTCGTCATTACCTGCAAAAAATGGCAATACTAAAATTTCATCTTGTGATTTTAACCAATTAAAAGTTGCCTCTCTATCTTCTTTAAAAGATTTATTAAATCTATTTTGATAAGTACATTTATCTGTTGGTAAATCGTCTGCTATAACCATACTATCTGGGTCTCGTCTTCTAAGTTTAATATCTTCAAAATTTACGGCTATACCATTTTTACATTTTACTACTGTAGCCTCTTTTATGTCTTTTCCATCTATATTATATATTACATTAAATGTATCTTTGTTTTTCCCACCAAGAGAAAGTTCTAAAAGTTCATTTTTGCTATTTGGTATTATTATTTTTGCATTTGTATCATTTAAAATATTCTGAATATGTTTAGGTAAAATCATTTTATTTAACGATGATTTAGTCATAAAATCCCTCCCATAATAGTTTTAAGATTAATCTTATTTTAACAAAGAGTTTTAGTTTTTGCAAGTTTTATTTTATAAACTTTCTTTTTTCATAATTTTCTGATAATTTAATATATGATTTTATTTTTCAAAATAAAAATTATAAACGTATCTTTGTTTTGATACTATGGCAATTTTGTAAAATAAAATTACCCCATTATCAAATAACAATAATAAAAATAGCTGTTTATTTTGATACAGAGTATTAAAAAAGTCCTTTATTAATATATTTATTAATTAAAACTTGCTTTATGTCATAATATTAAAAAAAGACAGCTAACGGAGCTGTCTTTTAATAATAAAGAGAAGGTATTTTTTATGGGGTTTACAGTTGAACTTATTGGGGGATGTTCTTAACTGTAAATGTGAAAATATTTTAAGGGTTTTCACATTTATTATTATAACATATTTTTATAAAAAGTGTTACCAAAGTTTTATATTTTTTTGATATATTTTTTGTGCATATTTTACATATTTTTCACATTTTTATAGATATTTAACTATCATAGCTTTCTAAAAACTTCATAAGTTCTTCTTTACCTGTTATTTTTATACCCTTTTTTATTTGTTCTTGTTCTTCTTCAGTAAGAGATTCTAATGGTATATCTGTCAGTTCTTTAAGCTTTGTTCCGTTTATTTCTTTTTCATAAAAAACTGCTATATATCCGTCATATTCACCTATTATATAGTGTTGTGTACTTTCTCCTTCTATAACTTTTTGTAAGACTACTTCTTTTTCAGAAAAAGATTTCACTTGCCATTCTTTAAAATTATCTTCTAAATCGGTCCTTGTTAAATCTATTAAAAAATATGGTGGTACATCTTCTACTGTTTCTGTTATTTGATCACTTTTATAAAAATACTCATATGTCATTTTTGTAGAAGGTGTTATTTTAGCAACAGTTATATTATCTACTGGTTTTTGTTGAGCTTGAAAAAAATCTGAGTTAATATCTTCGTTATATTCTATGTTTTGTGCTTCCTGCTCATTAGTATTATACATACTGTACCCTATTCCTATGCTAATTATAGAAACAAACACTATAATTATAAAAAATATAAGTATATATATTTTTTTTAACATATTTTATCCTCCATCTAAAAACTTTATATTTATAATTTCCAGATAAAAGATAAAAAATACATTTATTTTGTAATATTTTTTTGATTATTTATATACTCAATTATTTACTTTCTCTTTTATTTGTAAAAAGTTTTTCTATCTCTACGATTACTATTGGCATAATACAAAGTATAGCCACAATAATCCATTGAGTAATATTAAGTTCTACTACTTTAAATATATTTGCAAGAAATGGCACCATTATTACCACTACTTGTAAAATTGTCCCTACAATTAAGGCTCCTATTAAATATATATTATTAAATAAATTAATAGAAAAAATAGATTTTTCTGTTTTCATATTAAATGCGTGTATTAGTTGTGATATACTAAGTGTTGCAAAAGCCATAGTACTTCCCACTATACGCCTTTCAAAAATAACTGTGCCTATGGCATATGCTAATAGTGCAAGAGTACCTATCATCATACCCTCTAATACTATCCTACTCCATCTATCTCTAGTAAATATACCTGTTTTAGATTTTTTAACCTTTCCTATCATTAAAGATTTATCTGGAGGGTCTATACCAAGGGCTATGGCTGGTAAAGAATCTGTAACAAGATTTATCCATAATAACTGTATAGCTACAAGTGGACTTTTAAATCCTATTAATAAAGCTACTAATATAGTTATAATTTCACCTATATTACTAGATAATAAAAAGTGTACTGATTTTTTAATATTTTCATATATTCCTCTCCCCTCTTTTACTGCCTCTACTATTGTAGAAAAGTTATCATCTGCTAATATAATATCTGCTGCTCCTTTGGCTACGTCTGTTCCTGTTATACCCATAGCACAACCTATGTCTGCTGCTTTTAAAGCTGGTGCGTCGTTTACTCCATCTCCTGTCATAGCTACTATGTTTCCTCTTTTCTTAAAGGCTTTTACTATACGCACTTTATGCTCTGGGCTTACTCTTGCAAATATGTCATATTTATATATATTTTCACAAAGTGACTTTTCTGTCATTTCGTCAAGCTCTGCTCCTGTTATGGCTAGTCCTTCTTTTCTTAATATGCCTATTTTTCTTCCTATTGCTTTAGCTGTTTCTATGTGATCCCCCGTTATCATAACTGGTTTTATACCTGCTTTTTTACATTTTTCAACAGCTTCAAATGTTTCTTCTCGTGGAGGGTCTATCATACCAACCATACCTAAAAATATTAGATTTTTTTCTACATTACTACTTTTTACATCTACATAAGTATCTGTATCTTTATAGCATATTGCTAATACTCTTAAAGCATCTTTTGCCATAGTCATATTTTCTCTTAATATTTCTTTTTTCTTAATTTGAGTTAACGGTTCTTTTTTACCATTATCATAATAATAACTACATTTTTCTAATAAGACATCTATTGCACCTTTTGTTATTATTTTATATCCATTTTTATTTCTATGTACAGTTGTCATCATCTTTCTTTTAGAATCAAAAGGTATTTCATTTACTCGTGGCAAGCTTTTTTCTTCTTGTTCTTTATAAACTCCGTTTTGTATAGCAAGTTCCATAAGAGCTAACTCTGTTGATTCGCCTATTAGTTTATTTTCTAGTCCTATTTCCACGTTATTACATAATGATACCATACTATATAACATTTGTTTATCTTTACTATATGTTTTTACAACAGTCATTTTATTTTGAGTTAAAGTTCCTGTCTTATCAGAGCATATAACTGTAGCCGAACCTAAGGCCTCTACTGCTGGTAGCTTTCTTATTATGGCATTTCTTTTAACCATTTTTTCAACGCCTATTGCAAGCATAATAGTAACAATAGCTGGTAACCCCTCTGGTATAGCAGCCACAGCAAGACTTACAGAGGTCATAAACATTTCAAAAGGAGGTATTTTTCTAAATAATCCTATAAAAAATATACCAAAACAAATAGCTAATGCTCCTATTCCTAATATTTTGCCTGTTTCTTCTAATTTTTTTTGTAAGTTTGTTTGTTCATCTTCTTGATTTATAAGCATATGTGCTATTTTACCCATTTCTGTTTGCATACCTGTAGCTGTTACTATAGCTTTTGCCTTACCATTTATGGCTAACGTTCCTCTATATACCATATTTTTTCTATCTCCAATAGATTTATTTTCTATATCTATTGTATCTGAAGTTTTATCAATAGGCATACTTTCACCTGTTAAAGCTGCCTCTTCTATTTTTAAATCTACACATTCTATAATTCTTGCATCTGCCGATATGTAATCTCCATTGTTTATAACTATAATATCACCTACAACAAGGCTTGTACTATCTATTTTTTGTAAGGTACCATCTCTTATGACATTTGCCTTAGGTGCTGACATTTTCTTTAATGCTTCTAATGCCTTTTCAGCTTTGTTTTCTTGTATAAATCCTAAAACGGCATTTAAAAAAACTATTAAAATTATTATTATAGCATCTAAAAAATCTTTTTCTCCTTGTAAAAGACTTGTTAAAAAGGATACAGCCCCTGCTATTAAAAGTATTATAACCATAAAATCATTAAATTGTGCAAAAAATTTAGCTATACTACTTTTTTTCTTATTGTCTTTTATGACGTTTTCTCCATTTTCTTTAAGTCTTTTTGAAGCCTCTTTACTTGATAACCCTGTTTGTATATTTGTTTTTAAATTTTTTTCTGTTTCCTTAACGTTTATAGAATAATAGTTCATTTGTTCACCTCTTAAATATTTTATTTATATAAATATATTAGCTTGTCTTAATTAATATGCTTTTTTTAATTAGATTATGACTTTGTTTTTTATGACAAAACTTTTGTTTTTATTTTGCTATAAAAATATTATAAGTAGGTGGTTTTAATACTATGTATTAAAATCTATCATAATTTATTAACCCTTTTATTTATTAAACATATATTAACAATAGAATAAATTATGCTAAATATAGGAGGTAAAAAATGATTATACAGTTAGTAGTATTAGCAATAGCTTTAAGCATAGATGCTTTTGGTATTGGTATATCATATGGTGTTAGAAAAATAAATTTTAAAATTTTATCTTTAGCCATTATATCTTTTATATCCATTTTATTTTCTAGTATATCTCTATGGTTTGGTAACATAATATCATCTATATTTTCAGAAAAAATAACGTCTTTTATAAGTATATTTATTTTAATAATGTTAGGTATTTTTATTATAAAAAAGGGACTAGAAAAAAATGAACAAAAACCTATACCTAAATCTATGGAGGATAATGAACACAAAAGTATTTACTCACTTTTTATAAAGTCACTAGGCATTACAATAAACATTATAAAAACACCTTCCCTATGTGACTTAAATAATTCATCAAAAATAGACCCTAAGGAAGCTTTTTATCTTGGTATAGCGTTATCTATCGACTGTATAGGAACTAGCATTGCCATATCTTCCTTTAATAAATATACTTTTTTATTTCCTATTTTTGTAGTTATATTCCAATTGACATTTTTATTATCTGGAATAATATTAGGTAAAAAAACAACATTAAAATTTTTAGATGAAAGTAAAATATCTTTAATATCTGGACTAATATTAATTATTATTGGATTGTTAAGGCTTTTAATGATATAATTTATAAATTTAGTTATTGCATAGCTTATTAATTAATGTTAAAATTTTTATTAAATAATATTTATAAATTACATTAATTGAGGTGAGTTATGAAAGGTTATATATATGGTTTTTTAGGAAATGCTTATCTTATTAAATATCAAAGAGAACGTGCTATAAATTGCTTTGAAAAAGCTTTAAAAAATAATACTAAAAATATATTAGCTATATATAATTATGGTATTATACTTTTACAAGATGGTCATTTTGATAAAGCATTAAAGCTTTTTTTTAAATCTCAAGAACTTAATAGTAAAAAAGCAAAAAGAAAAAGCACCACTCCTGCTGTTCTTAATAGGACAATGCTTTTAGAAAAAAATATACCTCTTGCTATATCTAGCTGTTATTGGAGATTAAATAATATGGATAAAGCCATATCTACATTAGAAGATTTAAGAAAAAAATATGAATATGTTAGCCCTAATACTCTAACAACTCTTGGTTATTTTTATTTATTAGTTAAAGATTATGAAAAAGCAAAGGAAATATCTCAATTAGCAATAGATGACGATGAAAATTTTTCTTCTGCTTGGGATAATATGGGGCAAATATATTTAGAACAAAAAGATTTTAAAACAGCTAAAGAAAAGTTTTTAAAATCTATTGAACTTAATCCTAAATCTGTTGATAGTCTTTATTATTTAGGTATAATAGAAGAAATAGAAAACAATAAAGAAAAGGCTTTAGAATATTTTAAAAAGGCTTTAGACTGTAACATTACCTCTTTAAATACCATATCTAAAGAAGCAATAGAAAATAAAATTAAAAGTTTATCTTAAACATAAAATTTTAATTAATCAATATTAAAAATCCCATAAATAAAACCACCAGTTAAACTGGTGGTTTTATTTATGGAGTATCAAAAACTGGTTCTCCTACTGTTTCTTCTTGTGTAGGTTGTTCAGTTTGTGCCACATTAGTAGTTGTTTCTGTTATTTGTTCTTGAGGAGTAGATGGTATAATATTTCCTAACTCCTGTGGCATAGTAGTTGATTGTGTATTATTGTTTTGATTTGAATTTATATTATCTGATGGATTTATTGTAATAGTAGAATTTTCAATACCATCTATTATATCAACTGTACTTCCTTCTCCAGATCCTTCTTCAGTAGACTCATTAGGGTCTATTTCTATACTTTCTTCTAAATGAATATCACAAACTTCTGTTGGAACTGGATTTTCATCAGTAAAGTCAAATATAGATTTAATTTCTATACTTTCTTCTGGACAAAAATCACCTGCTAATTTTCCACTATCTTTACAAATAGACACTACTTGATGTTTATCACAAGCCTCTTTAGGTTCTGTACCTTTAAGAAACATATCAACTACTACACGATTTCCTCGTGGGTCATTTTTACAATCTTCTGTTGCTATAAGTCCAGAATCTAAACATATTGATACATCTACTATATCTTTTGGTCTTGCTCCAAAGTTTGCATTTGGTAAATCTTGATGGATTTTTTCCATTACATCACGCCATAGAACTAAATGATATCTATCATTAGGTATAACACGCTTACCTTCTATTCTAGTCATCATATTAGGTACTACATCGTCATATCTATCATATCCAAACCATATACCTGCTACATAATAAGGCGTATATCCTACAAATGTTAAATCTTTTGTTTCTTGAGTTGTACCAGTTTTACCAGCAATAGGCATTGATATATTTTTAAATTTTGCTGCTGTACCAGTACCTTTTGTAACAACATCTTGCATCATATCTGTAAGCATATATGCTGTTGTTTCTTTTATGACTTGTTTAGATTCTCTAGTGGTTGTATCTAATATAGTGTTTCCATCGTGGTCTAAAACTTTTGTATAAAGCTTTGGCTCATAGTACTTACCACCATTAGCAATGGCTGCATAAGCTGCTGTTACCTCCATTTGAGTAACACCGTAAGTTATACCTCCAAGAGCTGTGGATAAATGATTGTCATTTTCAAGAGTTGTAAATCCAAAATTTAAAAGATAGTTATAAGCTGCGTCTACTCCAACCATATTCATAGCTTTAACTGCTAATATATTCATAGATTGTTCTATACCCTCACGAACGGTTGATGGTCCTTTATATCCTTCGCCATACCAGTTTTTAGGACTATAATTACCTATTGTTATTGGTTCATCTACTAATACACTTCCTGGCATTAAAACTCCTGTATCTATTGCTGGAGCATATGATGCTAATACTTTAAATACTGAACCTGGCTGTCTTTTAGCATCTGTTGCTCTATTAAACCCTCTATTAACAGTTTTTTCTCCTCTTCCACCTATAAGGGCTGTTACACTTCCTGTTTTATAGTCCATTATAACCATAGATGACTGAGGCTGAGTAGAAAAGCTAACTTTATCTGCTATTATTTTTTCATCTGGTCCAAGGTTATTTTCTATCTCCGCTTTTTTATTAGCCACAAAGGCATCGCCTTCTTCTATAGTTTTTACAAACTGGCGATAGTCTTTGTGCTCTTGTTTGCCTGTTGTACTATTTTCAGTAGAAACTGTATATGTTACATCATATTTATATACTACATTTGGGAAAAGTTCATCATTGTTAAAAGAATTTTCTAAAATATTTTGTATATTAGAATCTTTTGTAGAGTATATTTGAAGTCCTCCATTATATATAAGGTTATTGGCTTGTACTTCACTTATATTATGTTGCTCTTGTAAGTCTTTAGACACTTGTTCAAATAGAGCATCCTCAAAATAACCGTGTATAATATTTCCCTCTACCTTTTTCTGTGCGTTACCATCAGATACTTTAGAATATATATCTTCTGCCAATGCTTCGTCATATTGCTTTTTAGTAATCATACTTTGTTCTAACATATGGTTTAATATTTTTTCTACTCTTTTTTTGTTATTTTCTGGTTGAGTTCGTGGAGAGTATAATGATGGATTATTTGTTATAGCTGCTATACAAGCACTTTCTGCTAGAGTAAGGTCTTTTGCATCTTTATTAAAATAGCCTAAAGCTGCTGCTTGTACACCATTATATCCGTGACCTAAACCAATAGTGTTTAAGTATAATTCTAATATATATTTTTTTGCACTTCGCTTACTACCAAATTTTTCTTCTAAATAATTTTCATAAGTAACTGCAAGATATTGTTCTTGTATTTTAGTTTCTATGGTGTTTCTAGTTACTTTTGTTACGTTATTTTTGATAAGCTGTTGTGTTATAGTACTAGCACCTTGTAAACCTGTTGACCCTGTAAGTTTATTTTTTATAGTAGTGTATCCTGCTCTTACTATCCCTTTTAAGTCTATACCAAAATGGTCATAAAATCTTTCATCTTCCACAGATACTATTGCATTTTGTAAATCTACTGAGATTTCATCTAAGGATACGTATTCTCTATTTTCTTTACCGTGAAAACGGTCTATTTCTTGATTATCTTTATCATACACAATAGATGTATAAACATTAGGCTCTACTGATATTAAATCTAAATTAGGTGAATCTTGTATTATTCTAACAAAAATACCAGCACTTATACCACCTATAGTAGCCACAACTATAATCATAGTTAGTAAAAAGCCTAAACAAGTTCTTCTAAATCTCTTCTTTTTTACTTTTTTACTTTTCTTTTTACTATTTTTACTAGATTTTCTTTTTATCTCATTATTAGCTTGGCTTCTTCTTTGTATACTATCTTGTGATTGTGTATTTCTTGGTGTATTTTTTATAGATTTATCAGATAAACCACCTATATTTTGCCTAGCTTGTCCATTACTAGTCATTCTAGGTCCTTTAACGTTATTTTGTGTATTTTTTTGATTATTTCTTTGTTGACTCACTAAATCAACTCCTTTTCAAGCATATATTATATCAAATATAAATAAATTAATAAAGTATAAAAATAAAATTTTTTAAATATTGTAATATTTTGCCTACTAATAATTATTAATAACGTAAAGGAGGGTAATATGTTCCATAAAAAAAGAAGAATAAAATATAAAAAAAAATATAAACTAAAATTTATACCTCTTATTATTTTATGTATATTTGTATGGTGTATGTATTTATTTGTTGTTCAATTTGAAAAAGAAGTTTTGCCTACTGCTATAAAAGTAAGTCAAAAATATGCCACAAATATAATTAATCAAGAGATAAATAAAAGTGTAGAAAAAATAATAAGTAATATGAATTTATATACCGATGATTTTTTTAATAAAAATATTAATGAAACTACAAATACTACATATTTAGATGTAGATACTATATTAATAAATAGCGTTTGTTCCAATGTTTCTGAAGAACTTTCAAAAAATTTAAAAAATATTAGTGACACAAAAATTAAACTTCCTATTGGTATATTTTCTGGTATAAGTGCTTTTTCTAATGTAGGACCTTCTTTTACTGTGTATTTAAGTTCAATAGGTGATTCAAATGTAGACTATGAGACCAACTTTCAAGCTGTTGGCATAAATCAAATAAATTTTCAAGTATATCTAAATGTAAATGCTAGTGTAAGCATAGTAAATCCTCTGTATAAAAAAGACATAGATGTATCTAGAAAATTAATGCTTGTAAATACTGTATTTAATGGTGATGTACCTAATACATATCTTAATACAAGTATTGACTAAATATTTATATTGTTATATAATTTAATTTAATATATGAAAATTTAATAGGAGATGTTAATATGAATTTTACATTATTAAACACAGTTATTACAGGTGGTGCTGAAGCTACTACTCAAGCTGGTCAACAATCTACTCAAATATCTAATCAAGCCGCTACTGGTGGTCTTGGATTTTTTTCAACTCTTCCTGGTATTATTATTTATATTCTTTTCATCATTTTAATATTTTATTTTATAGGTATTAGACCTCAAAAGAAAAGAGAAAAGAAAATTGCCGAATTACAATCTGATGTAAAAGTTGGTGATTGGGTGTTATTAGATAGTGGTATTTATGGTAAAGTTACTGATATAGCTGACCAAGTTTTTATTATAGAGTTTGGTACAAATAAAGGTGTTTTAATACCTGTTTTAAAACAAAGAGTTGTATCTAAGGGTGAACCTAACCTTAGTAGTACTACAAAATAATGCTTAGCTTTTTTGTAGTATTTATACAAAATATCTACTTAAAAAGTAAGATTTATTATTACTATGTAATAAATCTTACTTTTTTTATCTTTTTTCCTTGAAAATATAAAAAAACTATTGTATCATTTATTTATTATATTAATTTTAATATTTTAAATTTAATATAATAAATAACCTTTATTTTAAAAGACTTAAACGTCAAGTTTACCCCCTAGTAACTAATGATTTTATTATTAAAGCCAGTGATTTACACTGGCTTTAATATATTAGTACTCTTATAAGTTATAATAATGATAAATATATTTTAAGTATTTACTTTTTATTGGTATATTAATATTTCTTATTTTTTAGATTTTATGTTACTATATATTATAAGTACTTATTAAAAATTAAAATCAATATCCTGTTTATAATTTGTTAATTTCCAATCTCCAAATTCTTTAAAATATTTTATATCATCTTTAAAATCTAAAAATAAATCTGCAATATTTTCATGTGTAACACTTCCAAAAATTAATTTAGATTTATTAAAAAAACAAATATCTTCAATGCCATAATGATATTCAAATAAGCTGTTAAAATTATTTAAAATAATATTCATTGAAACAATATTTGAACTATAAACAAAAATATTTAAAGGGTTTTCTACAGTTTTATACCGATACCAATTAAATGTTTTAATATTCTTTATCAAAAAAGAACTTAACTTTTTATATAAAACTTCATCATAATCTTTATTATGAAATGTCAATGTAAAATGAGTAGAATTTTCAAAAAGATATTTCATAAATTTTTTAAATTTAATATTAATTATATTATTACTAATTAATGAATATGTAAACATATAACAACTTTTAAGCATACTATAATGCTTTAAACCTTTCTCTATTTAGTTATTTACTAAAGCTACTCTTAAAAATTTTTTATTTTAAATTTAAGTATCTATTTCATTTCTACAATATGGACAATATTTCATTCCTATCATTCCATTAAATGGTAAATGTTTGTGACAAACTGGACATTTCCAAAAAAATAAAAAAAATATAAATCCTATACATACTATAACAATTCCTGTTATGGATAGTAATGGAATATTATCTATTAAAATTGAAATTATTAACAACAATAATCCAACAAATATTAATACATTACCTATTAATTTTATCTTATACATATTTTCACCTTTCATATTTTAATAAATATAAATGGAGTTCTTGACAAATAGAATAAATTTTTAAAAAAGTTTTACTTTCAAGTCCAATAATTTGCATAGTTTTAACAAATTCTGTTTATATATATCATATTATATTATACAATCTCCTTTTGTTTAGCCATATACTATCACTTTTATTATAATTTTTGAAATTTAAAAATATACAAAAAGATATATCTAATTATATATACCTTTTTGTATAATATTATATATTATATTAACATATATGGCACTTTACTTATTTTGTTATTTGTATTATTTGTAGATTGAGTATAAAAATTATTATTTTTATATTTAAAAATCAATTTTTCTAGATTACTATATAAATAATAATTAGTTAAATCTCCTTGTTTAGCCATTAAAGATAATGCATTTTTTAAGCCATTTCTTAAGTTAAATCTTTCATTTGGCATTCTTTTAAGTACCTCTGTTGTATATTCTTTACCTTCAGTATATGCTTCTGGATATATATCACGGGTAATTAAATCCATAAAGCGCCAAACATCATCTCCTGTAAATTTACCTTCTTTACTCATATATGTTGAATAAGCAACAGCTTCGGCAAGAGAAATATTCTCTAAATCTACATTTGTCGGGTCTATATAGTCTCTAAAATAAATCTCTCCGTTACTATCCTCTAGCTCAACCATTATTTTAGGATATTCATCTGTTATATAACTTCCACAACCAATGCTATATTCTTTATTTTGAGTTGCATATGTCCAATATATAATTGGTCTAATGTCCAATTGTCCATCTTGATTTTTATCATATTCAGCCGGTATATCTTTTATGTTATTTATTTCTTTATTATTTGTAAACTTTGGTTGTTGACTAATGTTTTTAGTTAAATTATTATAGCTATATATACTACTTGAAATATTTATAACATTCACCTACTTTACATCAAAGCTATCATTAAAGTATTTCCATTGTCCTGTTCTTGAACATATAGTTCTAAACTCTAATGTATGATATCCTTTTTCTACATCTTTAAATTTATATGTATATTTGTATCCTCTTATAGGACTTGTTCCTATATATCCTGTACTAATAAGAGTACCTGATTTGTATCCATCTAACTCAATAAAATCATTATGTCCTTGACCCATAACAATAATTTCTACATAAAGGTCTTTTCCATTTATTCTAGTATCACCCAAGCTAATACTTGTTACTGGTAATGCGGATATTTTAGCATCCTTTTCAATTGAAATATTATTTAAAGTGCCTATTTCACCTTGAACACTTTGGGCATATACACTATTAGATGTAGCTAATACACCACTTAATAAAACTAATGAGAAAAACTTTTTCATAATTTAACGCCCTCCTTTTTATTATATAAATATATATTCTTTTAAAATATTAAAGTATTTTTCAAATAATATATATTTATAATAAGTATTATTATCACTATATACAAATATTAACAAAATAGTGAAAAAATGTCAATATAAAGTTTTTAAAATTAATTATCTTAATATTATCTATTTTATATATTTAGATAATATTAAAAAGTCCTTAATTGTTTTGTCAAGTTTTAAAACAATTAAGGACAAATAATAAATTTAATATTTAAAACTATATTAACATATATGGTACTTTATTTATCTTGTTATTTGTATTATTTGTAGATTGAGTATAAAATTTATTGTTTTTATATTTAAAAATTAATTTTTCTAAATTACTATATAAATAATAATTAGTTAAATCTCCTTGTTTAGCCATTAAAGATAGCGCATTTTTTAAACCATTTCTTAGATTAAATCTTTCATTTGGCATTCTTTTAAGTACCTCTGTTGTATATTCTTTACCTTCAGTATATGCTTCTGGATATATATCACGTGTAATTAAATCTGTAAAACGAACAAAATCTTCTCCTGTAAATTTACCTTCTTTGCACATATATGTTGAATAAGCAATAGCCTCAGCAAGAGAAATATTCTCTAAATCTACATTTGTCGGGTCTATATAATCTCTAAAATAAACCTCTCCGTTACTATCCTCTAGCTCAACCATTATTTTAGGATATTCATCTGTTATATAACCTTTACAACCAATACTATAATTATTTTCAGATGAATGTAACCAATATCCTATCTCTAAGTCAATATCCCATTGTCCATCTTGATTTTTATCATATTCAGCAGGTATATCTTTTATTTTATTTATTTCTTTATTATTTATAGACTTTGGTTGTTGACTAATGTTTTTAGTTAAATTATTATAGCTGTATATACTACTTGAAATATTTATAACATTCACCTACTTTACGTCAAAGCTATCATTAAAGTATTTCCATTGTCCTGTTCTTGAACATATAGTTCTAAACTCTAATGTATGATATCCTTTTTCTACATCTTTAAATTTATATGTATATTTGTATCCTCTTATAGGACTTGTTCCTATATATCCTGTACTAATAAGAGTACCTGATTTGTATCCATCTAACTCAATAAAATCATTATGTCCTTGACCCATAACAATAATTTCTACATAAAGGTCTTTTCCATTTATTCTAGTATCACCCAAGCTAATACTTGTTACTGGTAATGCGGATATTTTAGCATCCTTTTCAATTGAAATATTATTTAAAGTGCCTATTTCACCTTGAACACTTTGGGCATATACACTATTAGATGTAGCTAATACACCACTTAATAAAACTAATGAGAAAAACTTTTTCATAATTTAACGCCCTCCTTTTTATTATATAAATATATATTCTTTTAAAATATTAAAGTATTTTTCAAATAATATATATTTATAATAAGTATTATTATCACTATATACAAATATTAACAAAATAGTGAAAAAATGTCAATATAAAGTTTTTAAAATTAATTATCTTAATATTATCTATTTTATATATTTAGATAATATTAAAAAGTCCTTAATTGTTTTGTCAAGTTTTAAAACAATTAAGGACAAAATTTTCAACTTACTTAACATAATTAAGTATATGTAAAACACAACATTAGACAGTTAAATAAAAGGTAATAATTATTTTATTTTTAGATTTTATAAAGTTATTTATAATCTAAAAATAAATTTTAAAATACATATTATATATTAAAAAAGACCTACTATATTACCATTTTCATCTATATCTAAGTTTTGGGCAGCTGGTACCTTTGGTAGCCCTGGCATAACCATTACATCACCTGCTAATGCTACTATAAATCCGGCACCTGCAGACACTCTTACTTCTTTTATAGTTATATCAAATCCACAAGGTCGCCCTAAAAGGTTAGGATTATCTGAAAAAGAAAATGGAGTTTTAGCTATACAAATAGGCATTTTATCAAGTCCTATTTTTTCTATTTGAGCAATTTCTGTTTTAGCTTTAGGTAAAATTTTAACACTATCTGCTCCATATATTTCTTTTGCTATAATATTTATTTTTTCTTCAATAGATAATTTTTCATCATATAAAGGCTTAAAGTTTGCAGGTTCTTTAAGTGCTTTAATAACTTGATTAGCAAGTTCTACACCACCTTCTCCACCTTTAGCCCATACTTCTGATAAAGCAAAATATACTCCAATATTATTACATTGTTCTTTTATAAAATCAATTTCTTCTTTAGTGTCTGTTGTAAAAGCATTTAATGTAACAACAATAGGTAAGCCATATTTTTTAATATTTTCTATATGTTTTTCAAGATTTTCAAATCCTTTTTTTACTGCTTCTAAATTAGGGTTAGAAAGTTCAGTTTTATCTACACCACCGTTAAATTTTAAACTTCTTATAGTAGCTACTAAAACAACTGCATCAGGAGTTAAATTTGCCATACGACATTTTATATCAAAAAACTTTTCTGCTCCTAAATCTGCACCAAATCCAGCCTCTGTAATGGCTATATCAGATAATTTTAAAGCTAGCTTTGTAGCTTGTACACTATTACACCCGTGAGCTATGTTAGCAAAAGGTCCTCCGTGAATAATAGCTGGTGTATGTTCTAAAGTTTGTACAAAGTTAGGTTTTATGGCGTCTTTTAATAAAACTGCCATAGCTCCATTAGCCTTTAAATCTTTTGCTGTAACAGGGTCCCCGTCTATATTATATCCAACTATTATTTTACCAAGACGTTGTTTTAAATCGTTTAAATCGTTAGCTAAACATAATATGGCCATTATTTCAGAAGCAACTGTTATCATAAATCCATCTTCACGAGGTACACCATTTATTTTACCACCAAGACCAATTGTTATATTTCTAAGTGCTCTATCATTCATATCAAGAGTTCTTTTCCAGATAATATTTCTTGTGTCTATATTAAGGCTATTGCCTTGATGTATATGATTATCTAACATAGCACTAAGGAGATTATTAGCAGTGGTAATAGCGTGTAAATCCCCTGTAAAATGTAAATTTATTTCGTCCATAGGAACAACTTGAGAATATCCACCACCAGCAGCCCCTCCTTTTATTCCCATACAAGGACCTAAAGACGGCTCTCTAAGGGCAACCACAGATTTTACACCTATTTTATTAAGTGCTTGAGAAAGACCAATAGTTGTAGTAGTTTTACCTTCGCCTGCTGGAGTAGGATTTATAGCTGTGACTAATACTAATTTGCCATCTTCTTTATCTTTTAACTTATCATAAAGAGTGTTAGATGCTTTAGCTTTATATTTACCATAAAGTTCTAAGTCATCGTATGATATATTAAACTTTTCTAAAACCTTTTCAATATTTTCCATTTTTGTTTCATTAGCTATCTGAATATCTGTTTTCATAAAAGTCCTCCTAACCTTAAAAATATTATATTTATTATTTTAGCATATATAAATGTAAAATAATAGGCTTTTTAAAAATTTTAATTTTGTATAATAATCTTTTTAAAATTTCAGCATTATATGTTAATATTGTATAAGTTTTAAGATTAAAACAAAAACATTATTGAAATTTTGACTTATATTATGTATAATTAAAATTATAAATATATTATTTAGGAGGTACATAAAAATGGTTATCTATAATGCTAAGGATTACAATGATATGAGTAGAAAGGCTGCCAATATTATATCAGCCCAAGTTATAATTAAGCCAGATTGTGTTTTAGGTCTTGCTACTGGTTCTACACCAGAAGGTACTTATAAACAACTTGTAGAATGGTATAAAAAAGGAGATTTAGACTTTTCTAAAGTTAAAGTTGTAAATTTAGACGAATATAAAGGCTTATCTAAAGATAATGACCAAAGCTATGCTTATTTTATGAGAAAACATCTTTTTGACAATGTTAATATTGATATTAATAATACTTTTATACCTAACGGTCTTGAAGAAGATTCTAAAAAAGAATGTGATAGATATAATCAAGTAATTAAATCTTTAGGTGGAGTAGACTTACAGCTTTTAGGTATAGGTAGTAACGGTCATATTGGATTTAACGAACCTGGTGCTGCATTTGAAAAAGAAACTCATTGTGTTAAATTAGCAGATGATACAATCAAAGCTAATTCTAGATTTTTTGCTAGTTTAGATTTAGTACCTAAATTTGCTTATTCTATGGGTATAAAAAATATTATGCAAGCAAAAAGTATTTTATTAGCTGCTTCTGGTAAATCTAAAGCAGAAGCTCTTTATAAAGCTATATATGGAGAAATTGTACCTAGTGTACCTGCATCTATATTACAGCTTCATAATAATGTTACTATTGTTGCAGATGATGATGCTTTATCTGTTATAAAAGAAAAAGGACTTTTATAATTATTTTAACAATTTTTATTTTAACCTAGAAAGAAGGTATAATATGATTATAAAAAATGGTTTAGTTTTTAATGAAAATTGTACTTTTGAAAAAAAAGATATCTATATAGAAAACGGTATAATCGTTTCTTCTTTAGACCAAGTTACTGATAATGAAGAAATAGATGCTAATGAAAACTATGTTATACCAGGACTTATAGATACACATATACACGGTGCCACTGGTCACGATTTTTGTGATAAAGACATAAAAGGACTTATATCTATTGCTAAATATTTAAAAAGTCAAGGTATAACTGCTTTTTGTCCTACATCTATGACATTAAAAAAAGACCTCTTAAAAGAAATATTTAACACAGCTACTGCTGACTTACCTAAAGATTGTGCTAATATTGTTGGTATACATATGGAAGGTCCCTTTTTATCTCCAGAAAAAAAGGGAGCGCAAGATTCTAAGTTTATAGTAAATCCTGAAATAACTATGTTTAAAGAGCTTAATCAAGCTTGTAATAATATGATTAAAATAATTACTATGGCACCAGAATGTGAAGGTGGCTTAGAATTTATTAAAGAAATGTCTAAAACTGTTAGTATTTCTATTGGTCATACTACTGCTAACTATGATATAGCTAAACAAGCTTTTGATTTTGGAGCTTCAAGAGCTACTCATTTATTTAATGCTATGCCTGCTTTTAATCATAGAGATCCAGCTGTTGTTGGTGCTGCATTGGATAATGAAAATACATTTGTTGAACTTATATGTGATGGTATACATATACATCCTAGTGTGATTAGGGCTACATTTAAAATGTTTGGTGATGATAGAGTAGTTTTAATAAGTGATGCTATGATGGCAACTGGTATGGAAAATGGTACTTATCAACTTGGTGGTCAAAAAGTTACTATGAAAGATAAAAAAGCCGTTTTAGATGATGGAACCATTGCTGGTTCTGCCACAAATCTTTTTGACTGTATGAGAAAGGCTGTATCTTTTGGTATACCTTTAGAATCTGCTATTAAAGCTTGTACTAAAGTACCTGCTATTAGTATAAATATTTTTGATAAAATGGGAAGTATAACTCCTGGTAAAATGGCAAATCTTGTTATTATGGATAAAGATTTAAACATTAAACAAATAATTTAATTTTAAAAAAGGCTATATAAATTAAATATAGCCTTTTTGACATATTAATTTAGACTATTTACATATTTATAGTAAAAAGCCTAAATTAATACTTTATCTTTGATATATAATTTTCTTGAAAATCTTTTAGCTGTAATATATTTTCTAAATCACTTGATATAGATATTGGAGTAAATGTTCGCTTCCTTTCAAAAAAACTTTTACAAGTATCTATATATCTATTAGGAAATTTAATAAGTGCATATAAAATAGGTAAAATATTACCGTCTATATAGTTTATTTTTGAATATGTAATTAAAATTTCTTCTAACATTAAATAGTCTTCTGTATGCTTTTTTATATACCTAATAATAAAACTTGCCAAATCATATATAAAATGATCTATTGTTATATTTTCAAACTGAGTTAAGTATACCTTTTCACCTATTAAAATATTTTCTTCTTTAATTTTGTTATGACATATCATTATGTTCTTTTTAGCTCTTTTGTTTAAATCTTCACACTTGTATTTATCTAATATTTCTAGTGATTGTACTCCGTTTTTATAAAAGTAGTCAAAAGTTTTTATAAATGCCAATTCAAAATCAGAAAGATTTTTTTGTTTAGATACCTGTTTTTTCATTTTTTTTAAGTTATCTATTTTTTTATTAAATAATTCTTTTATGTCAAATATCTCTATATTATTAGTATTTATTTGTTCATTGTTACCTTGTGATAATTTGTGAAATTTAGCTAATAACTCTATTGTTTTTTTAGTATGATTTTTATTTGATAAATCACATTCTTCTAAATCTATATAATCTGTCATAATATATACAATATCTTCATTTATTACATATGGTAGATTTTCATCTGAAGTATAATAATAATCTAATTGATTAAAACCCTGTTTTATAAGATGCTGTTTTATATTATGCACAAATAATATTTTTTCTGGCGTATGATTTACAGGTCTTATTACTTTAATACCCTTGTCTGTGTCACATATATACATATATTTTTTTCTACGAATATATTTTGGTTTAAAATTAAACTTTTTTACAAGAGTAGAAGTAAATTCGTCCATAACTACACCTCCTTTAATATTTTTATCATACTCTATAATATTCACTAATTTATGAAAATATGATATATATTAAAAATATATAAAGGATACTATTTTAAAATAACTATTCATATTATTTTCTTTAATAAAATATTTAATTTTTATCTTTAACAGTAAAATCATAGCTTATTATATTAATAAAAATAGGTTCTTATATATTTAATTAAAAATAACTTTTTAACTTTAATATATAAGAACCTAAATTATTAATAAAAACTATGCTAAAGAATTTAATTTTGCTATTATATCTTCTTTTTCTGCCATTCCAACAATTCTATCTACTTCTTTACCATCTTTAAAAAATACAAGAGTTGGTAATAATTTGATAGAATACTCTACACAAAGTTCGCCAAGTTGGTCGCTGTCTACTTTAGCTACAACTGCTTTACCTTCCATTTCACTAGATATCTCGTCTATAACTGGACTTAACATTTTGCAAGGTCCACACCAAGTTGCAAAGAAATCAACCATAGCTGGAAGATTTGTATTTAATATATCATTTTCAAATTCTGATTTACTACTTAATATTTTAGCCATAATTATAACCTCCATATATTGTTTTATTTCATTTAAGTTTAATATTTGTTCTTGTACAATAAATTATACTATAAAGTATTTACTTTTTCAACAAATATTTAATTAATTCTTAGTATTTTTCTATATTTACTTTTTCTGCTGTATGAATTTCTTTTAACACTAACGAACATATAAAGTCAAATTTATCATTTTTATCACTAACATAAAATTTATGTTTACCACCTTTATTATTAGCCATATAATTTTTTTCTAAATATTCTTTCATTTTTAAGGCTGTTTCAAAGGCAGGGTCTACTATGTTTACATTTTGTCCCACAACTTTTTTAATACTATTTTTTAATAATGGATAATGAGTACAACCTAATATAAGTGAATCTATATCTTTTTTAAAAAAATCTTTTAAATACATTTTTACAATGTCTAGTGTAATATTTTCTTCTAAAAATCCCTCTTCGGCAAGAGGCACAAATAAAGGACAAGCCTTTGAATATACTTGACAATCTAATAATTTTTCTTTTATTTTCTTTTCATATTTTCCACTTTTTATAGTTGCTTCAGTTCCTATAACACCTATTTTTCTATTATTTGTAGACTTTATAGCCGAGCTAACCCCTGGTTCTAAAACTTCTATTATTGGTATATTAGGAAACTGTTTTTGTAAATCTTCATAACAATTTGAACTTACTGTATTACAGGCAATAATAATAGCTTTAACATTTTTTTCTTTTAAAAATTTTATAATTTGACAAGAAAATTTATATACTAATTCTTTAGATTTTGAACCATATGGAACTCTAGCTGTATCTCCAAAATATATTATGTCTTCTTTAGGTAATACATTTATAACTTCTTTTACAACTGTAAGTCCTCCCACGCCAGAATCAAATATACCTATTGGTCTTTCATCAATGTTATTCATACATTTTACTCCATATTTTTATTTTTAAATTCTTCAAAAGCTAAATCTATAAGCTCATCTAAAAGATTTGATAAATTTAAACCTTTATGACTCCATAACATATGATACATACTTATTGGTGTAAATCCTGGAAATGTATTTATCTCATTAAATATAACCTTGTTGGTATTTTCTTGTATAAAGAAATCTACTCTAGATAAACCTCTTCCATCTAATGCTTTAAATATTTTTACTGCTTTTTCTCTTATTTCCTCTGATATATCCTCAGGAATATTAGCTGGTATAACTGTTTTAGACTCTTTATTATTATATTTAGCATCAAAATCATAAAAGTCTGCTGCTGATAAAACCTCTCCAACATTTGTAGCCTTAACCTCATAATTACCTAAGACAGCACATTCTACTTCTCTTCCATTTATGTTTTCTTCTATAATAACTTTTACGTCATATAAAAAGGCATTATTAATTGCCTCTATAAGCTGTTGTCTATTACTTGCTTTTGATACACCTTTAGATGAACCAGCATTAACTGGCTTTACAAAACAAGGATATCCTAATTCTTTTTCTATATTATCGCATATTTCATTTATATTATCTAGTTGATACTTATATACTGCTTTATATTTTGCTTGTTCTATACCAATGCTACTTGCAATAATTTTAGTATAAAGTTTATCCATAGATACAGCAGATGATAAAACACCACAACCTACATATGGTATTTTAGCAAGTTCTAAAAGTCCTTGAATTGTACCATCTTCACCCCATTTACCGTGTAAAACTGGTATTACAACGTCTATTGGCATCATTCTTATTTTATTACCAATAATTCTTATTATTCCTTTATGAGACGTGTCTGGACTTATAATTGCATTGGTAGCATATATTTCCCATTCTGTGTTACAAATATTTTCAATGGAACCATCATATATTTTCCACTGTCCGTCTTTAGATATATATATAGGAATAATGGAATATTTATCTTTTGATAAATTAGATATTATTGTAGATGCAGATATTTTAGATATTTCGTGCTCAGAAGATTGTCCTCCAAATAATACTGCTACAACTTTTTTAGTCATATTTATCCCTCATTTCTGTATTTTATTATTAAATATTTTATTATATGCAAAATTTATATTATTGTTTTTTGTCCTAATAACTATGTATAAATTAATATTATTATAAATTAATATTATTATAAACTAATATTAATAAAAATGCAAAGAAAAATCAGATATATTACTATATCTGATTAAAATTATGAGTCACCCGGGGTTCGAACCCGGGACACCTGGATTAAAAGTCCAGTGCTCTACCAACTGAGCTAGTGACCCTCAATATAATACTTAGGGTGGATAACGGGATTCGAACCCGTGACCTCCAGAGCCACAATCTGGCGCGCTAACCAACTGCGCCATACCCACCATATGTTAGCAAGATGAACCAGGAGGGATTCGAACCCCCGACCCACGGCTTAGAAGGCCGTTGCTCTATCCAACTGAGCTACTGATCCATAATATCAATTTTATTATAAATAAAATATGATAATTTTAAAATAAAAATCGGGGTGACAGGATTCGAACCTGCGACCTCCTGATCCCAAATCAGGCGCGCTAGCCAAGCTACGCTACACCCCGTTAAATCTGGCAACCACTTACTTTCCCAGGCAGTCCCCCGCCAAGTATCATCAGCCGTTTAGGTCTTAACCTTCGTGTTCGGTATGGGAACGGGTGTTTCCCCTAAACGCATCGTCACCAGAAATTTTTTATTTATTAATATAAATAACTGACCCGTAGGGGAATCGAACCCCTGTTTTAGCCGTGAAAGGGCCACGTCTTAACCGCTTGACCAACG
>CALWOZ010000025.1 GCA_944383305.1 uncultured Clostridia bacterium
AGTTTTAAGGTAGGCATTTCAAGGCGTTACCCTATCATTCTACCTATCGAAATATTAGTTCTCCAAGTCTTTTTTTTATTTAGACTTGTGCGTAACCTTTTAAGTTACGAACGTGTCGCACTTTTACCTGCTCCAACTTCGTGGGCTATAAGTGTATTTGAGTTAGAATAAATTACTCTTGCTATTACATTTTTTTGATAATCTCTAAGCTCTATTTCTGACGACATGTTAGGTAGTTCTAGGTTGCTACCGTCATAAGTTCTAGTTACATAGTTGTTAAATTTTTCGTTGTATATGTTAGTAAGATAATCAACTCTGTTACTATCTCTAAACACCCAGTTTGTAAATTCATTTTTTAACTGCTCTTGCTTTGCTTTTGCAAGCACTGTTTCTTCGTGATTTATAACATAAACTTTTTTCATCTTGTTAGTTTTCTCATCAAAAACTTCTTTTTTATCGTTTACTTTAACAGGGCGAAGATTTAGCGTATCTTCTATTATTTCAAGTGCATTTTTCCTTTTTGTACCATATGTTTCAATGCATTTTAAGTTTGTACCACTTTTCTTATTTTCAAGAAAATATTCATTTGCTAACTCATAGTAATTAAGCTTTATATAACTTTTTTGAAAATTTGTAAGCTCCAAAGTTTCATTAATAAAATCTTTATAAATTTCTTTTGGTATCCAAGTTGAACCTAGTGTAAAGCCTATATCTTCTGGCTTTAAAGGTGTCGGTTGCACCTTTTCAAGAGCTTGTACATTTTTTTCAAATTCTGGCAAATGCGTTGCAATATCTTTAGCTAGTAGCAATTTGTCTTTAACATATCCTGTTAAATATTCATCTGCCGTTACATATCCTTCATACTTATTTTCTTCATCATAAAAAGCAGGTTGCCTAAATATTTTGTCCCCTAGCTCTTCTATAATTTCATCTTCTTCCTTATGATAAAGTTGCTTCATATAAGAAATATCAACTCGCCCTATATCATTAAGGCAAACTTTAAGTGCATCGTCTGCATTTTCAATAATTACATTTTGTTTTATTCTTATTGTTGGTTTGTAAAATATATCCGTTTTTTCAAAGTCTTTTGTATTTTTTATTTCCTTTTCAATAGATAACAACAAGGGTTGCCCTATATCTTTTGCAAATATTTTTGTATTTTCCTTGCTATTTACATAGCCATATTTTTTAATAAAATCATCATAAACTGTGTTTAATTTTTCAATTTTTTCTTTTAGTGCTTTGTCATACTGTTCAATAGTGTAATTTTGTACTACCTGTTCGGAAGTTTGAAAATCAATAATATCTCTCAAAGCCGTATTTACATTTATTAAGCCCTTTAATCTTTCACTGTTTTTAGTATCAAAATCTTGTTTAATAAGTTCATTATCTTCTTTAAAATATATTTCATCGTCAATTATTCCATATGAAAAGTTTCTAATACTATTATCTTCTATACTTAAAGTCTGTGTATTTTCTTCTATTTCATATTCAATAGGTTCATAATCAAACTCAATATATTTCATAGCATAATTAAGTATTGAATACAAATCAACATCTTCATAAGGTTTGCAAGCCGTGGCTTTTTCATCTCCATACATACCTGCATCAAAAACCATTTTTCCAAGCATCATATGAGAATTTTCAATGAAATACTTATTCATTGGTATTCCGTTTTCATCTTCGCCTATTTCAAGCCAACTTGCGTTGTTTTCTATTTCTAAAAGTGGCTCTTTTCTCTTTTTAAAAAAGATTATATCAGATGTAACTTCCGTTCCTGCTATCTGTTTAAAAGCCGTATTTGGTAGCCTTATTGCCCCTAAAAGTTCCGCCCTTTCGTTTATATATTTTCTTACACTTATATCCTTTTTATCAAGAGTTCCTTTTGTTGTAATAACTGCAACAACGCCTTCTGCCCTAACCTTATCAAGCATTTTCGCTATAAAATAATCGTGTATTTTAAAGTTATATTTGTTATAGTCCTTATCATCTATTTGAAGATTATTAAAAGGTATGTTTGATATAGCTAAATCAAAAAAGTTATTTTTAAAATTTGTTTCTTCAAAGCCGTTTATTTCAATGTTCGCATTTGGATACAACTGCCTTGCAATTCTTCCTGATAGGCTATCAATTTCAATTCCATAAAGGCTTGAATTTTTCATTTCTTTAGGAAGAACAGAAAAGAAGTTTCCTGTCCCCATACTTGGGTCTAGTATTCGCCCTTGTTTAAAACCATTAGCCATTAAACAGTTATAAATTTCTTTAATGATTTTTTGTTCTGTATAAAAAGCCGTTGTTGTAGATTTTTGTGCCGACTTAAACTCATCTTCTGTTAGAAGTTCTTTAAATGTTTTGTATTGTTCTTCAAAACCTATCTTGTTTGGAGTTAGTGCGTTTGCAAGCCCACCAAAACCATTATATCCTGCAAGTATTTTTTGTTCTTCTGGTGTTGCTAGTCTGTTTTCGGTTTCTAATTGTTTCAAAAGCTTTATTATTTCAATATTCGTGTTGCACTTTGTTTTTATCCCACCATCATATAGGTTATGTTCTTCTTCATAAATGTAGTTATTATTTTTCTTATCATCAAGGCTAAAATCTTCTGTTATTTCATTGTCATAATACTGATTTTCAAAGATTTCTTCATTAAATATATCTTGTGCCATTTGGTCAATTTCATCAGGTATGTTGTAGTCGCCTATTTCGTCTACTTCTTCTAGTTCATTTTCAAAATCTTCTACATATTCTTCTTGTTTTTCTAAATTTGCTATACCTTCATTTTTAGGTACAAAAAAAGAGCCTTGTTCTTCTGGCTCTTTAATATTTTCATTTTCTAATTCTTTTAATAAATCGTATATATATTCGATAGGCTCTGCCCTAAAAATTGGATAAGAAACATTTTGTGGCAATAACTCAACTTCATTTAAAAAATCATTTACTCTATAAATAGTAAAATCTCTATCCCCTAAATTTATTTCTGTACCTATTTTTGATTTTACATATTCAATTTTTTCATCTATACTACTTTCTCTATTATCTCCTTGATTGTCATTTCTTCTGCTATTTGGTGTATCTGTGTTAGGTGATTGGCTCTCTCTAGTGTCTTGTCCGATGGTGGCATTGGTTGTTTCTCTAAAAGTTGTTGTATTGTTTTTTCCTTGAAGTTCTCTGCCATTTCCTGTATCTCTAGCATTTTCTTGTTCAGTTCTCCTATCATTACTAATGTTGTTATCTCGTGGCGTTTGTTCTCCGTTAGATATTCCTTCCACATCACCCCATAAGGCACTTGGCTCGGCTCTATCTCCACTTCCTCCTCCAGTGCCAACATCGGATACCATAGTCCTGTCGCCTCGTCCTCGAAGTACTCTATCTCCCAACCTGTTGGTGTTGTTTCTATCATCGTTCTCCCTTCTTTCAAGGCTTTCTTCATTGCTTCTTTCAGTTTCTCGTCCATTTGTTAATTCTCCTTTGCGTTCTTTTTCTTTTTCAATTATTTTTACTTGTATAAAAATCTCTCTTAAAATTTCTCTTGAAATATCTGTTGCTAAGCTTCCCATTTTAGAAAATACTTTCATATCTTTTATACTATCAAAATTTAAGTTATTGGGAAAAATATATTCTAAGTTGCATTTTTTAAATAATATATATTCAAGGCAACTTAAAGATATACTGGCTACATCTGATTTTTGCCTGTCATCAATTTCAAGATTACCTATGTACTCATCTTCTTTTTGAGCTATCTTTTCTACTAATGTATAGTATAAATATTCTCTTATATTTTCATAATTTGTACCATTTTTCTTATTAAGATTTTTTACAATTTGAGAGGTATCTTCTTCCTTAATCTCCCATTTGTAATCTAATACCTTTTTATAGCTTGCATAATTCCCATTTGTATTTTTTAGTTCAAATAAATATTTAAAAGTTGGCTTTGGATTTTCAATTTCTAAAACTGCTAACCCTTTTGTTCCCCTGTTTACATATCTGCCAACTTGGTTATTCCATACATCTATTGTCGCTAAAAACTCTGCATCTGAGTTTTGGTTATGGATAAGTACAATGTTATCAAATGGATATTTATTAAATTTTATTGCAGTGTCAAGCAAACTTTTTAAATCTTCTTCCGTGTTTATGTTATCAAGTGCTTGCCTGTATTGATTTTTTAATTCTTCAATTTTTTGCTTATTTATAGTAATCACTCCTTTATTTTAACTTGTTCCCCATTGGGGAACAAGTTGTGTATATAGCCATTTTCAAGGCATATAGAGTTTTTATGTTACATTTGTGCCACTAGTTTTGGCTAGTAAAATACATTTCTAAAGCTTTTTCTATAACATCTTCTATTTCTTGTTGTTTGCAATTTTTATCAAAATATTTGCTTGTTATATCGTTGCTTATTTTAATGTATTTAGCCCTTGTCCTTTTAGGCTTTTCTTCATTATTTTTTAAATAATATTCAACATTGTCAACATTTAATTTATAGTCTTTATATAGATTTTTAAGTTTTTCTGCTTTTTCAATATTTATTGAAACACCTTCATTTAACAATGAATTTATTCTACTTTGTATTTTTTCATCTTCTATAAATGAAATGTTATATCCAACTCTTATAGGCAATGTTTCATCATCAACTTTGTACAATAAATCTTCGTTAAGTTTAGCTAATCTCATATATCTAGCAACGGTATTTTTTGATAGTGAATATTCATTTCCAACTTTTTCTATATTATACTCACTTTTTTCTGTACCATTTTTCATAAGATTTCCTATCTCTTGTAACAAGTCATTTCTCTTGCCTTGACACTTTAAAGCTTTATAATGTTGTTCTAATGTATATGCCCTTTCAGAATGGGACAAATCACTAAATGAACGTTGCATAAAGTTTGTTTCTGTAACAATAAGAGTTGCTTCTTCCATTGTTAAATCTTCTTTAATTACACAAGGTATTTCATCTAAACCTAATTTTTTACAAGCTTCCACACGATTATGCCCACTTAATATAATAAAATCATTTTCATTTTTCCATACAACTATCGGAACGATAACCCCATATTGCTCAATACTTTCTATCATATCTTCAAGCCTTTTACCTGTATAAAGCTTAAATTTATGATTTGGAAAAGGTTTAAGTAATTCTATTTCAATTTTTTCTGGCTCTCCATATGCTTTAACTTGCCCTGTTGCAAAATTTAACATTGTGTTAAAGTCATCTAATTCTATTTTGTTATTCAATTTTCATCATCTCCTGTACTAATTGCTCGTATGCTTTTGATACTGCATTTTCTGGCATATATTCGCATATAGTTTGTTTATATATATTTGCCTCTGATACTTTCGTACTTCTCGGTATAACTATATCAAAAATATTTATATGTTGTTTAAAGCTTTCATTTAATATCTTTTTAACTTCTTTAGATGCAATAGTATTTTTAGTATCCATTGTTATCAAAATTCCGTCTATACTTAATTTTCTATTTATATTTTTTATAGTTAAATAGTGTTTTACAAGTTCTGATAAACCTTTTGCTGATAATATTTCTGCTTGTGTCGGTATAATAAGACTATCTGACGCCATCATAACATTTATCATAGGTGTACCTATTTGTGGCATACAGTCAATAATTATGTAATCATAATCAATCTTAATTTCGTCTATCAAACTTTGTAAAATATACTCTCTAAAGTTTATGTTACATAAGTTTCTCTCAAGCGTGAAAAGATTTGAGTTTGCAGGTATTAAATCAATACCTTTATTTTTTATTATGTAATCTTCTTTTGGTGGCAAGCTATCTTTTGTTATAACTTTATTTATAAGTGTTGAAATAGTTGTTTCTATTTCGTTAGGATTTTTATCTCCCATTATCATTGTAGAATTAGCTTGTCCATCAAAATCTATTAATAGGACTTTCTTATCTTCTTTACCTAATAAATATGCTAAATTGGTTGAAGTAGTAGTTTTGCCAACCCCTCCTTTCTCATTAACTATCGCTATTACTTTACTCATAAAACTCTGCTCCTTTGTAATAATTTTAAAAAATAAAAATAAGACTTAATTAAAATCCTTTATTTTTAAGGTATTTTTAATTAAGTCTTATTATATCAGCAACTTCCATATAATAGTTATCTTTATGAATTAATTCTCCTACAGATACAACCTCATATCCCTTTTCTTTTAGTCCTTTTAATATAGTATCTAAAGAATCTGGTGTATACTCTGCGTCATTATGAAAAAGCATTATAGAACCATTTCCTAAATGTTTATGATTTAACACTTGATTTACTTCATGCTCGACTCCATATTCTTTCCAGTCTAAACTATCAATATCCCATTGAATTGTATGATATCCAACTTCTTTAGCTGCTTGCAATACAGTGTCATTATATTCTCCAAAAGGAGGTCTATATAAGTCCATATCATATCCCAATAAATCTTTTATTTTATTATGTACTTCCATTATTTCTTTTTTATTTTGTTCTAAACTTATTTGACTTCCATGAGGGTGTGTATTACTATGATTACCTATTTCGTGTCCTTCTTCATAAATCTTTTTAACTTCTTCTGGATATTTATCAATCCAATAACCACATAAAAAGAAAGTAGCTTTAACGTTATTATTTTTAAGTATAGTTAATAATTCATCTGTATCATCTGCTCCCCAAGCAGCATCAAAACTTATTGCAACTTTCTTTTCATCTGTATCAACACAATATATAGGTAAATTCTTTTTAGCTGGCTGAGGCTGTGCTGAAACTGCCACACTATCAATATTGTTTTGAACAATAGGTCTAAACACATAAACTAAAGAAAAACAAATACCTATTAATAATATAAAATATTTTATATTATTAAATTTTAATACTTTTAATATTTTTTTTATATTTTCCATAATAAATCTCCTTTATATATAATTTATATATAAAAACTTATTATGTTATATAATATTTTATTCTATTTTTAAATATTTTTTATTATAATTTTTAGAAAAATATAATAGCACTACAAAAATTATATATATTAAATATTTATAAAATTTATAGTGCTATTTTTATACTATTACTTAAATTCTATCTTCTTTAGGAATAATAAACGCGCATATAATATATGCAATTAATAGAGGTAAATTTACATATCCAAATAAAATAAGAAAAATTACTCTAATTAAGTTTGAATCTTTGTTATAATATTTACCTAAACCACCGCATATACCAGCTAATTTCATATCATAAACACTTCTAGTAAGCTTTTTCATAAATATGCCCCCTTTAGTTTTCAATATCTATAATATCAGTTTCAACCGGTATTATAAAAGACATTATTAAATACGCTATTATAGGATAAATACCTAAATTTGAAATTAAAAATACAATAAATAATATTCTAACTATAACAGGGTCTATACCAAAATACGTAGCTAGCCCACCACAAACACCACTTATGACTTGTTGTTTACTTCTATATAATTTTTTCATAAAACCACTCCCATAATATATTTTATATTTTTATATTAATATATACGGAAAAGTTTTATTTTTGTTTATTGATATCCTAAATTACATAAACCTTTTTTAGCAAAACTAAAACAATCATCACCACAAATAATTATATGGTCTAAAACCTTTATATTTACGTGTAATAAAGCGTTTGATATTTGTGAAGTAACTTGAACATCTGCACTAGATGGCTTTTTATTACCATTTGGATGATTATGTCCTATTATAACAAATGATGAATTATATAAAAGGGCGTCACCTACAACTTTTTCCATATATACTGGTGAGCTACTTGTAGTTCCATCACTTATTTTTACAGTTTTTTTAAGCCTTTTATTAAGGTCTAAACATAACATATAAAAGCTTTCAAAAGGCTGTCCTGCTAATATAGCTTCAAAATAGCTATATGCTACATTAAAAGAATTAATACAAGTATTATTTTCTTTATCTAAAGCACTACTTAAAAACTTTCTACAAACATGTGGTATCATAGATATTAAAACTGCTGTTGGTTCAGAAACTTTGCATCTTTTACAAATGTCTTCTGGTTTTGCATTCATTAAAGTATATAAGCTACCATATTCATTTAATAATCTATGTGCAAGTTCATTAGTGTCTCTTCTTGGTACAGCATAAAAAAGTAAAAGTTCCAACACTTGATGAGGTTCAAAACTGTCTAAATTACTGTCTTTAATAAATCTAGCTCTAACTCTTTTTCTATGATTTGTGTGTAAATTTTTAGTCATAATTTTACTCCTAAATTTTTATTGGTTTTGTTTGTTTTATTTATGATTTACTTTTTAAACTTATTTATTTCTTTTAATAAATATTCATTCACTATCTTTATATATGTTCCTTTCATACCTAAAGAGCGAGTTTCTATAATTCTTGCACTTTCAAACTTTCTAAGTGCATTAACTATAACAGACCTAGTTATACCTGCTTTGTCAGCAATTTTACTAGCAACTACTAATCCTTCTCCATTTTCTAGTTCATCAAATATGTTTAATATAGCTTCTAGCTCAGAATATGATAGAGTAGCTATACAAGATTTTATATTTTCTTTCTTTATTTGTTTTTCAGTTATCTCTAAACTTTTATAATTCCAAATTAATATACTTAATATAGATGATATATACTCACATAAAACATCTATTTCTTCATTAAATTTAGAATTTTTCTTATAAATAATAACTGTTGCTAATCTTTCTTTATACATATATATAGGTAAAAATATTCCATATATATTTTTAAGTATATCTCTATCAAATTTTGTTGTATAAAGATTATCTAAAGTTACATTTATTTTTATATCATCAATATGTTCTAGTTGCTTTAAAATTTGTTTTTCCAATATATTTTCATTTGTAAGCTCATTTTTTATAGTAAGAGATGATAATTGATTATTTATTTCATATAATGAAAGTCCTTCTGTGTCTACTACTATTATGTCTACATCTAATGTTTTGCATATTTCATCTATAAATTTTATCAAAATATTTTCTTGATTGGATGCATTTTTAAATATAAAGCCTAAATTTTTTATTATTTTTTTTAAATCTATGCTCAATTTAATGCCCCCTTTACTCAATTCTTAGTTTTCTTTTTCATCTTTAGCTAAATAATATCCACAATCATTATTACTACAACAAACTATTTTATTTTTAGTTCCTTTTTCTATTAAAAAGCTATTACATTTAGGACATTTTTCTCCTGTTGGTTTGTTCCAAGATATAAACTCACATTCTGGATTGTTTTCACATCCATAAAATTTTCTTCCTTTTTTAGTTTTTTTGATTAATACCTTACCATTACATTCAGGACAATTAACTCCTGCTTCTTCAAAAAACGGCTTAGCATTGCTACAATTAGGGAAATTAGGGCAAGCCAAAAACTTTCCATACTTACCATATTTTATAACCATATTAGCACCACATTTTTCACATATAATATCCGTTTTTTCATCTTCTATTTCTATATGTTCTATTTTTTCATATGCTTGATTTATCATATCTTCAAATGGAGGATAAAACTCTCTTAAAATATCTTTCCATTCTACTTTGCCTTCTTCTATTTCATCAAGTTTATTCTCCATATTAGCTGTAAAATCTACATTTATTATATCTCCAAAGTTATTTTTTACAATATCATTTACTATTTCACCAAGCTCTGTTGTATAAAAAAGCTTATCTTCTTTAGTAACATAATGTCTAGAGGTAATAGTAGATATAGTAGGAGCATAAGTACTAGGTCTTCCTACGCCTATTTCTTCTAAAGTTTTTATTAATGTGGCCTCTGTATATCTGGCTGGTGGTTGAGTAAAATGTTGTAATGGATTAATTTCTTTTAAATCTAATTGTTGATTTAAAGAAATATCTGGTATTAAAACTTCTTTTTCATTTTCATTAGCTTTTTCTTCATTTTTTTTATATATTTTTAAATATCCTTCAAATTCTAATATAGAACCAGAAACTCTAAAATCATATTCATTAGCTTTTATTTTTATAGTTTTGGTAACAAACATAGCTGGAGCCATTTGGCTAGCTAAAAAGCGTTCCCATATAAGTTTATATATTTTGTATTGTTCAGTAGTTAAAGAATCTTTTATACTATCTGGTGTTCTACTTGTATAAGTTGGTCTTATAGCTTCGTGAGCATCTTGTGTTTTACCTTTAGATTTATACTCTTTTCGCTCTTTAGCAAAATACTCTTCTCCATAAGTATTATTTACAAATTCTTTAGCTTGTAAATAAGCCTCGTCAGATATTCTAACAGAATCTGTACGAATATAAGAAACTAAACCAACTGTGCCTTCTCCTTTAATGTTAATTCCTTCATAAAGTTGTTGTGCTATAAGCATTGTTTTAGATGAAGCGTATCCAAAGATTTTTGATGATTCTTGTTGTAATGTACTAGTTGTAAAAGGTGGTAAAGGATTTTTTTGTCTTTTTCCTTCTTTTATTTCGTCTACAATAAATTTACTATTTTTTATACTATTTAAAATTTCATTTACTTGTTCTTCAGATTTTATTTCTAATTTTTTGTTATTTTTTCCATAAAATTTAGTTTTTAATATTTCATTTTTTTCAGCTTTTAAGCTAGCATCTATTGTCCAATATTCCTCTGGAATAAAGTTTTCTATTTCTTCATCTCTATCACATATTAGTCTAAGTGCAACTGACTGAACACGCCCTGCACTAAGACGTCTTTTTATTTTTTTCCATAATAATGGACTTATTTTATATCCTACTATTCTATCTAATGCACGTCTTGCTTGTTGTGCATTAACAAGATTCATATCTATTTCTCTAGCTTCTTTTATAGATTTTTGTACAGCAGTTTTAGTTATTTCATTAAAAGTTATTCTATATACTTTGCTATTGCTATTTTCATTTAATTTTAAAGCATATAAAAGATGCCAGCTTATTGCTTCTCCCTCTCTATCAGGGTCAGTTGCTAAATATATTTTATTAGCAGATTTTGCTTCTTTTCTAAGTTTAGCTAAAAGTTCTCCTTTGCCTCTTATAGTAATATATTTAGGTTCAAAGTCGTCTTCTATATTTATTCCCATTTCACTTTTAGGCAAATCACGTACGTGACCCATAGATGCCTCTATTTTATAATTACTCCCTAAAAATTTTTTAAGTGTTTTGGCTTTGGCAGGAGATTCTACAATAACCAAATTTTTTTTAACAGCCATATTAATATAAATCCTCCTAATTAGTTATAAAGCTCTTATATATCTTTGACCTGCAATTTTTTGTATATGTCCTTTAAGCTCTAACATAGTTAAAATATACTGTGCAGTTTGAATATTTATATTAGCTTTTAAAATTATTTCGTCTATTGTAACAGGACTTTCTTTTATACAAGCATATACTATTTTTTCATCTGGCGCAAGTAAATTTTTTGTATTTTCAGATTTTTCTTTAATATTGTCTATATCTGTATTATTATTGTCTATAAAATTATTATCTTTAGAATATTTATAAAGTATACCTAAATTTGATAAAATATCATCTACATTTGTAACTGGAAAGGCACAATCTTTTATAAGATTATTTGTTCCTTCACTCATAGCGCTGTTTATATTACCTGGTATAGCAAAAACATCTCTACCTTGTTCTAAAGCTTGTCCTACTGTTATTAATGTTCCACTCTTTTTAGCAGATTCTACGACTAATATTGCATCACTAATTCCACTTATTATTCTATTTCTAGTAGGGAAATTGGCAGGATAAGGAGGTGTTCCAATAGGAAATTCACTTATAACACATCCATTATTTGCTATTTCATCTCTAAGTCCTTTGTTAGATGGTGGATATACTATGTCAAGTCCACAACCAAGGACAGCTATGGTTTTTCCATTTCCGTCTAATGCACCTTTATGCGCCATAGAATCTATACCCATAGCCATACCACTAACAACTACTACATTATTTTGTCCTAATTCTTTGCCAAATTTATATGCATTCATTGCACCATATTGAGTACACTTTCTAGCACCAATAACCCCAACTTTATTATATGTATCATCTGGCATTTCTCCAATTATATACAAGCCTAATGGTGCATCTGGTATACTTTTTAAAAGAGTTGGATAGCTTTTATTATTTTGACATATAAAATTTATATTATGTCTATATAGTTCATTAATATATTTTTCTATTATGGCTTCATTTTTAACATCTAAAATATTTTTCACATTTATTCTGTTTTTTTCACAAAATGTTCTAATGTCAGAAACACTAGCATTAAAAAAATCTTTTGCTGTTTTAAAATGCTCTAAAATCTCTAACTTTTTTCTAGTGCTTATTCCATCTATTCTAGCAAGCCACATTACATAATTTTCTTCTATCATAATAAATCCTCGTTAAAACATAAACTTTCTATCTAAATTTCTAAGTTGAACTGCCTCTGCAATATGTATGACACCAATATTTTGACTTTGTTCTAAATCTGCAATTGTTCTAGCTATTTTTAGTATTTTATGATATGCTCTAGCACTTAATTGTAATTTATCAAATACACCTTTTAATATTTCTTTTTCATCATTTCCTAATTCACAATGTTTTTCTATTAAATTAGCTGTCAGTTGTGAGTTAAAATATATGCCATCATTTTTGTATCTATCAAGTTGTATCTTTTGAGCATTAATAACTCTATCTTTAATAGTTTTAGATGATTCTGTACTAGAGGTAATTTCCAAATCTTTATAGTTTACGGCTGAAGCTTCTACTTGTATGTCTATTCTATCTAATAAAGGACCACTTATTTTAGCTAAATATTTTGATATTGCATTTTGAGAACAAGTACACTTATCAGAATATCCATAAAATCCACAAGGGCAAGGATTCATAGCAGCTACTAACATTAAATTAGCTGGAAATGTCATTGTTCCATTTACTCTAGATATGGTAACCTCATTGTCTTCTAAAGGCTGTCTTAATTCTTCTAATACATTTCTATGAAACTCTGGTAATTCATCTAAAAATAATACTCCATTATGGGATAAACTTACCTCCCCTGGTTTTGGTACACGCCCTCCACCTACCATAGCAGAATTTGATATGGTATGATGAGGTGCTCTAAATGGTCTTTTGGTAATAAGAGAGTTTTTATTTTGTAAAATACCAGAAACACTATATATTTTAGTTATTTCTATACTTTCTTCAAAAGATATATCTGGTAATATACTAGGTATTCTTTTAGCCATCATAGTTTTACCAGAACCTGGAGGTCCTACCATAATGATATTATGCATTCCTGCTGCTGCTATTTCTAAAGCTCTTTTTACATTTTCTTGTCCTTTTACATCTAAAAAATCTAAATCATTGTTAAGTTCATCTTTTTTAAATAAATTATCAATACTAATATTTATAGATTCTATCTTTTTCTTATTATTTAAGTGTTGTATTAATTCATTTAAGTTTTTTACACCAATTATATCTACTCCTGATACAAGTCCTGCTTCCTCTATATTTTCATAAGGCACAATAAATTTTTTAATACCTGTTTCTTTACCAGTATGAACCATAGGTAATATACCATTTACAGATTTTACTGAACCATCTAATGATAATTCTCCTATTATCATAGTATCTTTAAATGAGTCTTCTTTTATTACCTCTATACAAGATAATATACCAACAGCTATTGGTAAGTCAAAAGAAGGACCTTCTTTTCTTATATTAGCTGGTGCTAAATTTATAGTTATCCTTTTAACTGGCATATTTATATCGGAATTTTTTATAGCTGTTCTAACTCTATCTTTAGATTCTTTAACTGCTGAATCTGGCAAGCCGACTATATCAAATGCTGGTAATCCTTGACTTATATCTACCTCTACAATTATTTTAAATCCATCTATACCTATTAATGTAGATGATAGAACTTTTGAAAGCATACTATTCCCCCTTTATATTCCATTTTTATATATATTAACAGTATTTTAATAATTTTTCAAATATTTTTTTTATTTTTATACTTGATTATTTATTTAATACAGTATATAATCTTTTTTATGTAAACTATTATTTAATAAAGGAGGCTTTTATTTTGATTTATATTCAATACTTAATTTTAGTAGGTTTTGTTGTATCATTATCTATTTTTCTGTCAAAATATGTAGATGCTTTAGACAAAAAAACAAATCTTTCTGGTGCATTTATAGGAGGTGTTTTATTGGCTTCTGTTACTTCTTTACCAGAATTTATAACTAGCCTAACTGCTATTTTTGCATTAAATCAACCTGGTCTTGTTCAAGGAAATGTCTTTGGTAGTAACATCTTTAATCTTACAATTTTAGGTGGGTGTATATTACTATTTTCTAAAAAATTTAAAAATTCTTATATATCTAAAAGTCATTTAATGACAAGTATTTTTACTATTGTTATTTTTATAATATGTTTTTTAGGTATGAAGTATAATTATAGCTTAAATATAGGATTTTTAAATATTAGCTATGCTTCAATATTAATACTAATATTATATATTGTAAATATTACTAAAATGAATGATGATTACTCTGAAGATTTGGATAGCGACAATAATTTAAATTTAACAGTAAAACAAATAATTTTTAGATTTATTATTTTTTCAATTTTATTAGTTATTTTTAGTATGTTATTAACAAAAGTTACAGATAAATTAAACAGTCAATTAGGTCTTGGTACAACTGTTGGTGGTGCTATATTTTTAGGAATTGCAACGTCTTTACCAGAACTTACCTCATCTTTTAATCTTGTAAGACTTGGTAATTTTAATGCCTCTTTTGGTAACATAATAGGAAGTAATTTATTTAACTTTACAATATTATCTATTGGAGATATATTTTATTCTAAAGGGAATATTTTTTCTCCAGATAAACAAGCAAACAATCTTATCTTATGGGGTATAGTAGCTACATTTATAGCTATAGGAACTTTACATACTAAAAAAAGCCAAAAATCTTCTATGTTTTTAGGCATATTAATAATTACTTGTTATATTGCTAGTATACTATTTTCACTATAAGTTATAAAAAAGATATGATTATCCATATCTTTTTTATAACTCTATAAATAATATTATTCTAATATTATCAGATTGTAGACAAGATAGATAGTAGTCTTTATATTAGTTTTACATTTTTAATAAAACGCATTTAAAAATTTTAATCACAAGACGGGGCTTTGCCTCGGATTGTGTAAAAAGCTAGATTTTTAGGGGCTTTAGCCCTTGTACGAGAAAATCAGCTTTTTTACTACTTTAGTCTGGAAAAGATGAATTTTCATCTTTTCAAAAGGCTGTAGACAAAGTCTACAGCCTAATAATATTATTCTAATATTATATCTTCTGTTATAATATTTTCTTCTGTTGATTGTTCTATTATTGGTTCTGTAATTTGTTCTGTAGTTTCTTCCATACTTTCATCTGTACTTTCCGTTGTTAGTTCTGTACTATTTGTTATATTACTATCAGTTGTATATTGGCTTATAGTTTCTTCCTCAATATTAATAACTTCTTCTGATTTTTTTGTACCTATTAAAACTTCTTCTGTTCTAGGTTTATAATAACTATTGTTTACTAATATTTTTTCTGTAAGTTTATTGTCTACATATACTAATTTATATAATTTATATTTATATCCTTTTAATGGTTTAACCTCAACTTTTTCTTCACCTTCTGGTAAATCGTCTGTTTCTTTAACTATTTTAGGACTAGGCTCAATAACTTCTACCAAAGCATTTTCAAAGTTTATATTTCTATTATCAGGACGCTGTTCATATCCATATATATTACATATTACTTCATTTTCTGTAAGATAACTTTCTATATATATTGGATAGCTAGTAGAATTTTTAAATTTAAAATCTATATAGTCACCTGCTAATGTTGCATCATAACCATAATCTAAATATCCTACTTTTAAAGAGTGATTTTGCCTTTCTATAACTTCAAGTTCAGAGTATAGTACAGCATTATATAGTGTACTAGAAACTTGACAAACACCTCCACCATATTCGTCTATAAATTTTCCATTTAATATAGTTGGTGCTGGCTTATATCCATTTTCCTTAGTAGTTGCCCCAAATTTTTTATTTGTAGAAAATACTTCTCCGGGATATAAAATTGTTCCATTTATCCTCTGTGATGCTATTTTCATATTAGTTATCCTATTAACGTCACTTCCACCTTTATTAGTATATTTAGTAGAAAAACTTCCTAATTTATCTTGGATTTTATTAAGTTCTTGAGCACTATACTTTGGCTTTGTTTCATTAGCTATAATAGATATATTTGCATCACCTTCAAGCATTAATCCCTCTAATAAGTTTTCATATGTTTTATCAAAGTCTACCTCTAATCCTACATTGCCATCTTTTACTACAAATATACCATTAGATTTTTCTAGTGTAGCATTTTTAGGTTCTATGTTTATGTCTTTACATATTTCCTCAAGTTTAGATTTAGCAATATCTTCTTGTATATTTTTACTAATAGATATTTGTTCACCATTTTTATCTAAGGATTTTATCTTTTTAATACGTTCTTGTTCAGAGCCTATTCGTCCTATGTTATAAGCACTATCTAAGGCACTTTCTTTATCTAGTATAACGCCAAAATCTGTTTTATTAAAAACATATTGTTTATCATTATATGTTAATGTTATTTTTTCATTTAATTCTAATTTTTCTAAAGTAGCCTTAGCACTATCTTTAGACATATTAGAAACATTTATTCCCTGTATATATATATTATTGTATATATTAGGATTATTTAATAGTTTCTTTTTATCTGCTTGACTTGATAAGAATAAAAATCCAGCTACTATAAATAAAACTAAAATTATTGTTAATATTATAATTATAGTTAACAATATATTTTTACTTTTTTCATTTTCCAGATTTTTTTTAGCCAATATACTTTCCCTCCAAACATAATTTTTAACTTAAAATTATGGTAGAGTTAGTTGTTTCTAAAGATAAATTTAAACTTTTAAATAAGTCATTAGTATGTTCTGTTTTAGCAATAACTTTATAATCAGTTTTTTCAGAATAAATAAGATTATTTTTTAAAATATTAACTTTTCCAAGAGAAGTTTTAGCGTTTATATTATAATTAATATTATCTGTATTTATTTCTATATTTATAGGATTGTTTTGAGTTTCTAATTTCCAGTCATAATTATCAAATAAGTTTAAATAATCGTTTATAACATCTATCTCTCCATTAAGAACATCAACAGACATATCTTTAATATCCACATTATTTAACTTAACATAATCATTTATATTAGATATTTTTAAACTATTTGCTTTAATATTTCTAACAATTAATTTACCATTAATATTATTTATATTTATATTTTGTCCTTCAACATTTTCTATTATACCATTGCATTTTGTTGTTTCACAAAATATATTTTCAAAGTTAATACTGTCTAAAGAAAAATTAGAATTTATAGATGATAAATTTATATTTTTAAAATATTTTTTAGGTACCAACACTTCTATAGAAACTTTTTCAAAATCTTCTTCTTTAAAGGTAAATATATATTTTTTATTTTCAGAATTATATAAATCTACTGTTTTTGTAGTATCTTTTGGTATATAAATAGCTTTTAAAGTCAATTTATCACCATTATATCCTTTTAAGACCATTTCACCATTTAAAGATTTTAATTCTATGTTATTATCTTGATCACCTAAAGCAAAATTAAATTCTTTACAAAAACTATTTTTGTTACTTGTTGTATTAATATTTTTTATAATATTTTTAACTTCTTTTTCTAACTCACCATATATTTTAGAAGTTTTTTTAGCTAATATTTGTGTTGTATTAGTTATTTTGTTCATAATTTTTGTAAAATCTATTGATTGATTATTGTTGTTATTATTGTTGTTGTCATTATTTTGATATGTTTGTTTGCTTGTTCCTCCCTCTAAAGCAGATAATAATCTGCTAGCTTCATCTGCTGTTATTTCTCCTTTTTCTAACATTTTTAATATTTTTATTCTTTCGTTACTCATAAAATCACTCCTTAAAATTTTTATTATCTAATGATACGAAAAAAATTTTATTAAGTTTAGTAATTTTATAGTTATTTAATTATTTCATCATAATATATTGTCCATTGATTTTCTATATTATTAGCTTTTATCTTATGAGTTTTATAAGAAACTATAATATTGTCATTATCTTTTATTTGTATAGCCTCTTGAACTATAGCCTCTAAATGCTCTCCATCTAAATTTTTAGATATAATACTAATAGAGCTTTGTTTTTTATCATTAGATAATAAAGAATATTCGTTTATTAGCTTTTCATCATTTAAAACTTCACTTGAAAAGCCTTCTATATTTTTAGAATTACTATTTTCTATTCTAGAAATAAATGCGTTACTAATTTGTTCTTCCATTATTTTATTAGATATAATTTCTCTTTCCATAGTTCTGTTTAAATTAATAGGTAAAACTACATTTTTTTGCTTAATAAGTGCTGATTTAATATTTATTTCTATATCATTAGATGAAACCATATTTAGTATGTTCATTTGATGGTTATCTAATTCAAAAATAATATCTGTTCCATATATAGCAGATCTTATTTCAGTAGGAGAAATTATAATTTCTGTTCCATTACTATTTGTCGCCATAAGTTCTACGTCTAATTTTATCTCTGTACGATTATAGTCATCTGGTCTATTTTCTGTACTAATTGTTGTATCTTCTGAGTGAAGTACAAGTACATATTTATTATCAAATTTATGTATGCCTTCTAAAAATACTTTATATTTATCAAAATTATATGAAATATTTCCATTATTAATACTATCTAATGATATTTTTTTATTAACTAAGTATTTTTTATAAATACTGTCAAACTCTAATATAACATTATTATCAAAGTCTTGAATATTTTTAAAGTCCATTCTTCCTATAACTTTGTTTTCAATGCTAGTAGATATTGGTTTATCTCCAAGTGGTCCTATATGTATATCCCCTTCTTTAAGCTTTATATAATTTTCTTCGCCTAATGCTCCGTGTTGTATAGAATAATTTACCTGTCCTTTAGGCTCTATTGTATAGTCAACTCTTGTTGACGTGTCTGAAAATACTGCATAATTAATATTTACTGTAAAATCACCAAAATCATTTGTTATTTTACTATTTATATATTTTATTTTTTCATTTTCTAATTTAGTATTAAAATCTAAATTAAATTCTGCTTTTTCATTAGTAGATATACTTTCAAATGTTAAAATTAAATTTTCTACCTCACTATCAATAGGGTCAAATCTTAATATACTGTATTCTTCATTATAACCATCTTGATTAAAATTCAAATCCATAGCATATAAATTTTTATCACTATCTGTAAGAGTAATTCTATAATTTATAGGGTTTATTTTATTTTTAAAATAAAAGGTTGTATTTAATTGACCTATTTTCATTTTTTCTAATATTAATATTTCATCGTCTATAGATTGTGCCATATCAAAGTATATAGTATTTTTATCACTTGGAGTATACTTTGATATTAAATTGTCTTTTTCTATTTCATTTTGAATTATAATATTGTTAGCTCTTTTTATTGCTATAATAAAAAATATAGACGTAAATAAAATTAAACTTATTAAAACTACTATACTTCCTATAATTAATATACTTGGTTTTTCTTTTTTTGAACTTTTAACAAGCTTTTTAAATTCTTCTTCAGTCATTTCTTGTTCTATATGACTTTCTTGTATATTTTCTTCTTCAATTGAGGCTTCATCTTCTTCTATATTGTTAAGCCTTTGTATTATTTCCTCGTCATCTACATTATTTTTATTATCATAAACAGAAATGTCATTTATAACGTCTGTTTCTATATCATCTATTGATATATTTTCATCTTCTTTCATTAAAAGGTCTAATTCCTCTTGTGATAAGCCCTCAAATACATCTGTATTATTGTTTATATTAATAATTTCATCTTCAGGAGAATTTAATAAATTTATTATATCTTCTAATTCTTGGTTTTTGTTTTCATCATCTATTTTTTCTTCATTATCTGATATACCAAATTGTTTTTCTAATTCTTTAATATCCATTTTCTTATGCCTCCAACTAGTATAATAATGATAAAAATGGTATGACAAAACTAAGTAACATAGATAAAATTAATATAATAGATATAATTTGAATTATTAATCTCTTTTGTTCTTTCTTGTTTTTTTTCATATTTATCACCTCTTAAACTTTATTAGCTTTTTCAAAAATCTACTAGGTATTACTTTGTTTTCATACTTTGTTTCTAAAATAGAAATATATAATAGCCTTTTGGCTCTTGTAAGAGCAACATAAAATAATCTTCTTTCTTCTTCTATTTCCATATTACTTTTACTTTTTTCGTGTGGTATAATACCATCTATACACCCTATAACAAATACTACATCAAACTCTAATCCTTTAGCACTGTGCATTGTTGTTAAGACAATACCTTTTTGGTTATTTTTACTTTTATATTTTTTATCTATTTCTTCTTTTATATCTTCTATATGGTCTAAATATGTCAATATATCCGTGTATCCTTTAGAAGATTCTAATATTTCATTTGCTATTTCTAATAATCCTTTTGTTCCTATATTTTTAAATGATGCATATTCTTCTATATAATCTTCATATCCTACAATTTTTAAAATATATCTTATAGCATCATAAGCATTTTTCTTTTTTATTTGACCTATATGAAATAATAAATCATTCACCTTTTCTAATTGCCACGATTTAAGACTAGTACTACAATATAAATATTCTAAAATTGATTTTTCATTTTTGCATATATCTATTGCATCTGATAACATATTTTTATTTAAAAATCTTTTAGGTTTGTTGGCAATTCTCATAAAAGAAGTATTGTCTAATTTATCTAAAGCCAATTTTAAATAAGCTATTATATCTTTAGCAATAAAATGGTCATAAATACTAGGTACCTTGTCTTTTAATTGATACTCTATGTTATAATCCATAAACTTTTCTACAATAGCCCTTGCTTGTATATTAGTTCTATATATTATAGCAATCTCCTCTAAAGAATAGTCCTTTTTTAAGGCTTCTATTTTTTCTACAATTTTTTTTGCTTCCTCATAAGCATCATATGCTCTAATTAATATAGGAGCTTTATAGGTTTTATCTGTTCCAACAATGTTTTTATTGTATCTATTGTTATTATCTTCTATTATTGTATTGCATAAATTAATAATTTGCTTTGTAGAGCGATAATTTGTATTTAGTATTATTTTTTTGGTATTATCAAAATCATTAGGAAATTTCAATAAAAATTCTGGCTTTGAACCTCTAAATCCATATATACTTTGGTCGTCATCTCCAACTATAAATATATTTTTTTCATTATTTATTAACATTTTTATACATTCATATTGTACTCTGTTGATATCCTGAAATTCATCTATAAGTATATATTTATATTTATCCTTCCAGAACTTCCTTACATTTTCATCTTTTTTTATTAAGTTATAACATTTTATTAACATATCATCAAAATCTATTTTATTGTTTTCTTGTTTAAAATCTTCATACTCTTTAAAAATAATAGAAAAAGTATTGCTGTCTGTATAGTTAGAATTAAAAAATATAGGATTAATAAGTTCATTTTTTAAAAGAGATATTTCATTTATAATTGCCTGTATAAATTCTTCTTCATTATCAAAAGAAATATTATTTTTAGATATTATATTTTTTATAATATTAGTCTTTTCGTAATCATTTAAAATATTGTTTAAGTCGTATTTATAGTATGCTCTAATTATTCTAAAAAAATATGAATGAAAAGTACCAAAAGTTACATTATAGCTATTGTTACATACTTTGTTAAACCGTTGTTTCATTTCTTCAGATGCAGCCTTTGTAAAAGTTATTACTAATATATCATTTGGTAATACTTCTAAATTTTCTATTAAATTTTTTATTCTATATGTTATAACTGTTGTTTTGCCACTTCCAGGACCAGATAAAACCATCATAGGTCCTTTATTATGTAAGGTGGCTTCTTTTTGATTTTTATTTAATACTAAATTTGTCATTATCTCACCTATATAATTTTACTTACTTAATTATATATTATAACTTAATACTCTTTAATCTTCAAGTAATATTTATACTTTTATTATTATATGAACATAATTAAAATTTTTATTGTTTGTTATACAATTTAAGCTAAAAATAAGGCTGTAAATATACTTACAACCTTATTTTATATTATTTATCAAATCCTTTTATAGAAAATTTGCATTTTAATCCTTTATCTGTTTTTATTAAAAATTCATCGTGTGGAATAGCTCCCCAACTATTATCTCCGCCTACTCCCATTTGATGAGAAGATATTTTTAAAACAACCTGATAAGGCTTAGGTAATTCAAATGGGTGTTTAGCATTTTCTATTTCGTGAGGTGTATAATGTAGTGCACTTATATTTAAACTATCTCCATATATTTTTAATCCTATTCCCTCTTTATTAAAAACATTTGCATATCTAGTTTCTGTATGATTGCCACATTCTTGTGGAAAAACATACTTTGAAAAGTTATCTTCTACACTTTTGTTATATATACCTACTTTATATCCATTTTTTCTATCTTCATATGTTTCTTCCTCACCTTTGCCATACCAAGTAAAGCTATTGTATTCTAAAGGCATTTTTATTATAAATCCAAATTCTGGTATGATATTTATATTATCTATTGGTTTCATTTCCATATTTATATCTATTGTTCCATCTCCAAATATTGTATATGTAGCAGAAAGAATATCTTCTTTTAATAAAGGTACATTATAGTCTATTTTTATAGTTATATTATTTTCATTTTCTTTAACTTCTTTAATACTTCCTTTTATATACATACTACTAGATTTCCATAAAGCAAGTTTTTGGTGAAGTCCTGCTCCTATGTCATTTTCAATAGGTGCTCTCCAAAAATTAGGTGCTACCACCTCTTCTATTAGTTCTTTATCACCTATTTTATAAGATATTAATCCACCTTTAACTTTAGAAAATAACATACTAAAATTTTTACATATAATCCCTATATTATTAAAGTCTTCTATTAAAATAGGCTTTTCTTTAGTATCTTTTTCTATAGTTATTTTACCATAAGATATTTGTCCAAAAGCAACTTCATATCCTTTTTCTGCCCATATTTCATCTTCTTTTAAGTTAATAGATACTATTATTGTATATTCTTTATTTTTTTCCATATTAAATACATTATATGGTAATTTATATTCTTTTGTTTCTAAAGGTTTTACGTCTATATTTATAATATCTTTTCTTATTTCATTACCATTTTCTAATAATACTGCAAAACATTCGTATTTACTTGTATCTAAAAATAAGTTTTTGTTAAATATAGTAAAGCTACTTTCTTTAACTTTTATAGAAAAATTTTGATAACAATATTTTACTTCAGGCATTTTAGGGGATAATTGCCTATTAGCAAAAACTATACCATTAGCTGAAAAGTCATAGTCAGTTGGTCTATCATAAAAATCTCCACCATAAGCTAAAAAAGTTTCTCCATTAGGCGACTTTTTTTCTAAAACTTGGTCTATAAAATCCCATATAAATCCACCTTGATATAAAGGTTCTTCTTCTGTAAGTTTTATATACTTGTCTAAACAACCAGTTGAATTTCCCATAGCGTGTGCATATTCACAACAAATAAAAGGTTTATCTCTATGTTCTTTCAAAAATTCTCTTATACTATCCACACCTGAATACATTTGAGATTCTATATCTGTTGTATCATTAAATCTTCTATCCAATGTTACACCTTCATAGTGAACAAGTCTTGTATCATCTTTTTCTCTAAATAATTGGCTCATTTTATAAATGTTTTCTCCGCCATAAGATTCATTACCACAAGACCATATTAAAACACAACTATGGTTTTTATCTCTTTGCCACATAGAGTTTGCTCTGTCAAGAACTAATGATGTCCACTCTTTTCTATCACAAGGTAAAATATAATCATACTTACAATCTAACCAAAACACATTACTCCACGTTCCGTGAGTTTCTAAATTTGTTTCATCAATAACATATATTCCATACTCATCACAAACTTCATAAAAATATGACTGATTAGGATAATGAGAGGTTCTTATTGCATTTATGTTATTTCTTTTACAAATTTTTATATCCTCTATTATGTCTTCTTTATTAATAGCTCTACCATTTTTATAAGAAAATTCGTGTCTATTAACTCCATTAAATACTATTCTTTTTCCATTTAAGTAGATTATAGAGTTTTTTATGACTATATTTCTAAATCCTACTTTTTGTAAAACAACTTCTTGTAATATATTATCTTCATCATATACACATATTTTTAATGTATATAAATTTGGTTCTTCAGCGCTCCAAAGTTTTGGATTATTTATATTAAATATTATTAGTTTTTCATTTAAACTTTTTTCTTCTTCTAAAATTTTTTTATCTTTATAATATAATTGTATATTAGCCTTTGATTTTTCTCCATTTTCTGTAATATGTTCTATATGTAGTTTTCCATTATTAAAACTTTCATCTAATATAGGTTTTATAAAAATATCCTTAATATGCACTTTAGGCTTTGTATAAATATATACATCTCTAAATATTCCAGAAAAACGCCAAAAATCTTGGTCTTCTAGCCAGCTACCACTACACCATTTAAAAACCTGAACTATTATTTGATTTTCACCTTCTACTACATAGTTTGTTATGTCAAATTCTGATGGTGTAAATGTGTCTTCACTATATCCTACAAAGCTATCGTTAATCCATAGTGCCATAGCACTTTCAACACCTTGAAAAGATATAATTGTAGGTGTATTTTGGGTATAGTTAGGTATTGTAAAATTTTTTACATATGTTCCAACTGGATTAAACTTTTCTGGTATACCTCCTATTTCTACTTTTTCTTTCCCGTCCCACGGATACATTACATTTACATATTGTGGTATGTCAAATCCTTGTAGTTGCATATGTGCTGGAACTTGTATAGTATGTTTTTCATAGTCATCAAAATTACCTTTTTCTACTTTCACACTTTTTTCATAATTTTCTGCATAATAAAAGTCCCACTCACCATTTAAACTATAAATAAAATCTTCTTTACAGTCTAAATCCTTAAAAAACTTATGACTAGAATGAGCATCTAATCTATTAATGTTAAAAACTTCTGGATTTTTTAGCCAATTATAATCAAATTTCATATGGTTTACCTCCAACTTTTTACTTAAACTTTTATATTTTTGATTATATATTATTTTTTATATATTGTATAGTTATTTTAATATTTAAAAATACTTTTTATTATATTTTACTAATATAAGTACTACTTTTTTATTAAAATTAACCAATTTTATATATGTATTATTATATAATTTTATATTTTATATAACATTATATATTGTTAACACAATTTTAATAATATTGTATTACAATAACTTAAAATTTATGTTATAATATATAAAAATGTAATTATAAAGGTGTTTTTATGTATCTTTTTTTATTAATTGGTCTTATTATAGGATTTATATTAAATTTTATTATATACGTATACTGTAAAGATAAGCTTATTTTAAAAAATCTGTTTTCTTTAAAAGCTTTAAAAAATAAAAAACTAGTTATTATTGTTTCAGTATTAAATATGATAATCTATTTATTAATATATTATAGATTTAATTTATCATTATACTCATTTATATGTGCACTAATATTTTCACTATTACTATGTCTTTCTATAATTGACTTAAAAATTGGTATAGTGCCAGATAGTATTAATATTTTAATCTTTATTTTATCTATACCTGTCATATTAATAAATAGAGAACATATTATATACCATATTATAGGTTTATTTTTAATTAGTGTTCCCTTTTTTTTAATAGCAGTTTTAACAAATGGTATTGGTGGCGGAGATATTAAGCTTTTTGCTGTTACTGGTTTATTTTTAGGTGCTTTACACATATTTTTAGCTATGTTTTTTTGTTGTTTATTGGCCTCTATTATCGGGCTTACTTTAAAATATACTAATAAATTAAATACAAAAAATAATAACTCTATACCTTTAGTCCCATATATATCTATTGGTGTTATTTTCTCCACACTATATGGAGATTATATTTTAAATTGGTACTTTTCTAAATTCTTTTACTAAGGAGGATATATGAATAATAAATCAAAAAAAATTTTTAATGATATTCCTTTAACAGACTTAGATTATAATGGCGTTATTTATGAGCCTAGTGATACAGCTAAAAATCTATATAACAACACTACTAATAATATAAATAATATAAAATCTAAACCTAAAATAAAAAAAGCTCCTAATTTTAATTTTTCTATCTTCTTTTCATTTACTATTATTATAGGAGTTGTAATATTTATATTAGCATTTATGTTAACTTTTTCGTCTTTATCATCTTATATGGGCACTCCAAGTAACAAAACTAATTCTATATCAAATAATGAAATTAATACTGAACAAAACCAACTTGTTTTAGATTCTAATACAGATGAAAATATATTAGGGATTATTAAAAATATAAATTATGATACAAGCATATTTACTTTTACTGATATTAAAACAAATAAAGACTATACTCTAAAATCTAAACCTTCGTCTATATTTAAAGATAAATATGATAATATGTTAACTATAGCTGAGTTAAAAATAGGTACAATTGTAGATTTTTCTTTTGATTCTAGCAATAAACTAAACTATATTAAAGAAAATAGCGATTCTTTTACATTAGAAAATGTTTCTAATGTAAAAATAAATCTTGAACTTAATAAACTAGATATAAATGATAAAACATTAGAAATAAGCGATAAAGTTATTACATTAAAAAATAATGAACCTTATGAAATATCATCTATATCACCTTTAGATATAATTGATATTAAAGGATATAATAATATGGTTTATTTTATAAATGTAAAAAAAGGTAATGGCACATTAAAATTAACAAACAAGCCTAGCCTTAATAATGCTATAATAGAAATAGACCGTAACATATTTAAGTCTTTAAATGAAATAGATAGTGTAAATCTAGCTGAAGGTAGCCATAAAGTTGTTATTAGAAGTGATGATACTCTTTCATTTATTAGAGAAATAGAAATTATAGCTGGTACAGAAACCATTTTAGACTTAAATCAATTACAAAATAAATCTGGTACACTAATTATTAAAAGTAATGTAACTGACTATACATTATATGTTAATAATAATATAGAAACATCTAGAGAACCTTTAAACCTAGCATATGGTTCATATACTATAAGAGCTGAGAAAGAAGGATATACACCTTTTGAAACACAAGTAAATATAAATTCTTCACAAAACAGTATTAACATTGAACTTGAAAAAATTGAAAAAATTGGTGAGATGACTATATCTTCAAATCCTGATAATGCTGAAGTTTTTGTAGACAATGTTCTTGTTGGTTATACTCCTTTAACATATAAATTATCTCAAGGTGTTCATACTATTACTTTAAAAAAGGACGGTTATAATGACTTTGTATTATCTAGTGTTACTATTAGTGATGAGGAAAGTTCTTTTAATATAACTATGCATAAATCACAAAATGACACTTCTGCCACTAGCACTACAACATCTGCCACAGAAACTACTATAACCTCTCCTACTATATAAATTTTTATAATGAATTTTTTAATATTTGTATAAAAATAGCTATTCTTATTATTTTTCTTTAATAACTTTATAATTTTTATCTCAAATATTAATTTTATTAAAAAAGCTATATATATTAAAATAATATATATAGCTTTTTATTATATATTTTTTACAGACTGTCTTATTATAATATTACCTTCTATTATAGTGTTACCTATTTTATATTCGTTGTTTTTTATTTTTCTCAATATATTACTGACACATTTTTTAGCCATTTTGTTTATATCTATTTGTACTGTGGTTATAGGTGGTGTACATATTTTTGCGTGTATATCATTATCAAATCCTACTATGGATATATCATCTGGAACATTTATACCTATTTTATTTAAGTACCTTATAAAATAATAAGCAGTTTTATCACTATTACATACAAAAGCTGTCGGCAAATTTTTAGGCAAGTCAAATTCATAAAAAGCACCATTAATATCTCTATCTGATATTGTAAACTGTGGATTTATTTCAAGGTTATTTTCTAATAGCGCTTTGCAGTATCCTAAATATCTATCTAATATACTCATATTAGAGTATATATTACCTACATATCCTATACTTTTGTGTCCATTTTCTATAAGGTAGTTTGTTATAGCATAAGAACTGTATATATTATCACCTATTATAGAGTCTATTAAAAAATGTCTATCATAGAAATCTAAAAAAATTATGGGTATACCTTGGTTACAAATAAGTTTAGCATAATTTTCTTCTATTTGTCCTAATACTACTATTGCATCTATTCTCTTATCTAATATTATATTTGGTATACTATTTTCTAGTTCTTTATTTTTATCTATAACTTCTAATAGTGCATAATAATTATAATCTGCTAAATGTTTTACAATATTATTGTATATAGTAAAATAAAAAGAATTTTCCACATCCATATATCTTTGTGCAACAATGACACCTATATTATAAGTATAATTCTCTCTTTTATTTAATGGTATATTACTGATTTTATATCCCATACTTATTGCCAATTCTTTAATTTTTTTTCTTAATTCATCACTGACACCTTGTTTATCTGATAATGCTTTAGATACGGTTACTATACTTACACCTAATTTTTCGGCAATGTCTTTCATTTTTACATTTTTGCTCATAAGTATACCCCCCTTCAATTCTACTTTAAATTATAACAAATGTTACCAAAATAAGTCAATATATTTATTAAAATTTAATAATAATATTTTTATTAATTATAAAATTTAGGGCAAAAATCAAAATATTTTAAAATTTATAATATTAAATTATATTAAAATAGCTAATTTTATCAATATTTTCATATCTATTTTAAATATTTTAAATAAAATAGTTTTATAATTTATTTTGTATTTAATTAAATTTTTAATTTTAATAAATATCAATTTTTTTGATACTTTGTATCAATTAGTTTATTTTGATACTTTAATATCAAAATAAACAAGCTATTCCTATTATTTTTCTTCGATAATGTGTTAATTTTATAAATTGCGTATTGCAATTTTATTTATTTTGACGCTTTGCGCCAAAAAAATGAATTGCGTATTACAATTCAAGAATTGCAATATTATTAAAACAAAAATTAAGTTTATAAATTTTATCTTGAAAAATAAAGTCATAGCTTAATTGAGAGAATAAAAAGACTATAACTACTTTTTAATATTATTATATTAAAAATAGCATAGTCTTTTTTATTATTAATCTCTTCTATTATTTAAAATAACTAATAATCTTAATAGTTGTAATATACCTGTTAAAGCTGCTGCAACATAAGTTAAGGCTGCCGCACCTAAAACTTTTTTAGATCCATCTATTTCATTTTTTTGTAAAAATGAATATTCTTCTAACATATCTAACGCTCTTTTAGAAGCATTAAACTCTACTGGTAAAGTTATTATTTGAAATATAACAACAGCAGTAAATAAAAATATACCTATTTTTAATAATAAAACACTACTTCCCATAAATCCAAATATTAAACCTATGGTTATCAAAATCCAAGATAATCTTGAACTAAATCCTACAATAGGAGCTATACTACTTCTAATAGTTAAAGGCATATATCCAAAGTGATGCTGTATAGCGTGACCAACTTCGTGTGCTGCTACACTTAAAGAAGCAATACTATTACCATTATAAATATCTTGAGATAACCTTACCACTTTTTTAGTAGGATCATAATGGTCGCTTAGTGTACCACCTACTTTTTCTACTGAAACATCGGATATACCAGCTATTTTTAATAATTCTCTAGCAACATCTGCCCCTCTTAATCCTTTGCTAGAAGCAATGCGAGAGTACCTACTATATGCTGCACTTATTTTCATTTGAGCAATACTAGCAAGAATTATCCCTGGTATTATTATAAGCATTGTAGGGTCAAAAAACATTGGATACATATTAAACACCACCCTTTTAATTTTTAATTATAAAAATATTTTAAATTTTAACATAATATAATATTTTTTTCAATAGAATGCCCTCTTAAATAATCTGAAGTTTTCATTCTTTTCCCACCTTTAGCCTGCATTTCTTTTATGATTACAGAAGTATCTTTAGTTTTTACAACAAATCCTTCTTTTTCTATTGAAACTATTTCACCAATTTTACCATCATATCCTAATACTTCTTCAGCTTCACTTACTTTAAATATTTCATCTTTATATATAGTATAGGCCATTGGCATAGGATTAATACCTCTTATTAAGTTTATTATATCTTTAGAAGTATTATCCCAGTTTATATGTCCCATTTCTTTAGTTATCATAGGAGCATATGTAGCTTGACTGTGGTCTTGTTTTTTTGCATCTACTTTACCTGTTTCTATAAGTTCTATTGCCTTTATAAGAGCTCTAGCACCAACTACACTCATTTTATCGTGTAAAGTTTTATAAGTTTCTTTTTTGTCTATGACTACTTCTTCTTTCAAAATCATATCTCCAGAATCTAATCCTTTTTCCATATACATAATAGTAACGCCAGTTTTTTCTTCTCCGTTTATTATAGACCATTGTATAGGAGCTGCTCCTCTATATTTAGGTAACAATGAACCGTGTACATTAATGCAACCATATTTAGGTATACTTAATACCTCTTCTGATAAAATTTGTCCATAAGCTACTACAACAAATAAATCTGGATTTAAACTTTCTAGTTGTTTTATAAATTCTTCATCTTTAATTTTTTCTGGCTGATAAATTTTTTCTATTCCATTATCTAAGGCAAATTGTTTTATTGGTGTATTAACAAGTTTTTTACCCCTTCCTTTTGGTTTATCTGGTTGGGATATAACTGCTAAAACATTATGATTTTTAATAAGCTCTTTTAAACTTTCTACTGCAAAATCTGGTGTTCCCATAAAAACTATATTCAAAAAAATCACTCCTTATACGTCTTCTATTGTTCCTTCTACTTTATCTATATAAAGTTCTCCATTAAGATGGTCTATTTCGTGACATAAGGCTCTAGCCATAAATTCCTCACCTTCTACTACTATTTTATCACCATCTCTATTTAATGCCTCAACCTTACAATAATTAGGTCTTTTAACTTCACCAACTTTACCAGGTACGCTAAGACAACCTTCTTCTCCTAATTGTTCTCCAGCTGTTTCTATAATTACAGGATTTATAAGTTCAATAAGTCCCTCACCTATGTCTATAACAACAACTCTCCTAAGAACACCTACTTGAGGAGCAGCTAGTCCCACTCCATTGGCCTCATACATAGTATCTGCCATATCATCTAATAATTCTATTATTTTTTGATTTATTTCTACAACCTCTTTTGATTTCTTTCTAAGAACTTCATCTGTTGATAATCTAATTTTTCTAAGTGCCATTTTTATCCTCCTTTATTGTATATAGTTTGGATTTAAACTTAATATAATATTCAAATTTTTAATATCTACCTTATTTTTTAAAATATTTACACAGTATAGTACAAAGTTTTTAAGCCTTGTTTCATCTTCTGCTTTTATTATTATTTTATACCTATATTGTTTATTTACTTTATATATATATGCTTTAGCCACGTCGGATAAATAAAAGTTAGTCTTTTGATTATAATATGTCATAACTTTATGTAAAAAATTTATAGAATTTATAACTTTTTGTTCATCTTCTCCACATATCATTATAAAAAATATATTAGAAAATGGTGGATAAAACATTATTTTTCTTTCCAATATTTCTTTTTCATAAAATCCAACATAATCATTATTTTTAGCAAAATTAATACTATAATGGTCTGGATTATAGGTTTGTATAAAAACTTTTCCCTTATAGTTAGAGCGACCTGCCCTACCAGCAACTTGGGTTAATAACTGAAATGTATTTTCAGCGCTTTTATAATCTCCAGTATTTAAAGTTATATCTGCTGCTATAACACCTACCAATGATACTTTAGGAAAGTCTAGTCCTTTGGCTATCATCTGAGTTCCTATTAATATATCTGCCTTATGATTTTTAAAATCATCTAAAATATTTTGGTGACTATTTTTTTTAGAGGTTGTATCCATATCCATTCTCATAACTCTAGCATTTTTAAAATATTTTTTTATTTGTTCTTCTATTTTTTGAGTACCTACGCCAAAGTACTTTATATATTTAGAGTTACAAGCTGGACAAGTATGTGGTACGCTTTCTGTATTGTTACAATAATGACATATAAGTTTATTATCTTTTAAATGATATGTATAACTAACATTACAGTTTTTACATTCCATAACATAACCACACTTTCTACAAGATACGAAAGTAGAATGTCCTCGTCTGTTTAAAAATAAAATTGTTTGCATATTTTTTTCAAGATTTTCTTTTATAGCCTCAAAAAGTGGTATACTAAATATGGATTTATTTCCCTTTTCTAATTCTTTTCTCATATCTATTACATTTATTTGTGGCATATCTTGATTTATTCTATTATCCATACATACAAGGTCATATTGATTATTTTGTGTTTTATAATAAGTATCTATACTAGGTGTTGCACTACCAAGAACAAGGGTTGCTCCTGTTAAATTACATATTTTTTCTGCAATTTCTTTTACATTATATTTAGGAGTGCTTTCTGACTTATAAGTGGCTTCGTGTTCTTCGTCAATTATTATTATACCTAAATTTTCAAATGGTGTAAATATAGCAGATCTGGCTCCAACCATAATAGATATTTCTTGGTCTTTAGCCCTTTTCCATTGGTCAAATCTTTCTCCGTCACTTAATCTAGAATGTGTTACGCTAACCTTTTCACCAAATCTACCTATAAATCTTTCTACTGTTTGAGGTGTTAGTGATATTTCTGGTACTAGTACAATTGCCTGTTTACCATTTTTTAAAATATCATCTATTAGTTGTAAATATATTTCTGTTTTACCACTTCCTGTAACACCGTGTAAAAGTATAGGTTTAGTGCTTTTTTCATTTATTTTTTGTTTTATAAAGTTTAAAGCATTTGATTGTTGTTCACTTAATGTTAAATGTTTGGTTTTATTATAATTTTCTAAATTTATAGTATTTCTTTTTATTTGTTTTATAGTAATTTTAATAATATTATGCTTTTCTAATGTTTGTATAGGGCTTAAACTTATGCCTAAAATATTTTTTAATTCATAAACACTAACATTATCATTTTTTAATAAAAATTGTAAAATTTTACTTTGAGAATTATTTTTAATTAAGATTTTATCAATTAATTCTTTAATATTAGGATTTTCATAATTTATATAAACATATTTATCTGTTTTATCATTTTTTATTTTAGGCATAATACATTGTAAGCTTTCTGATAGGCTACAATAATATTTATTTGACATAAATTTTGCAAGTTCTATCATATTTTCACTAAAAACTGTATATTTATCTGGCAAATTATATATGTCTTTTATATATTTTTCATCTATATCTGTTGTATCTGTAAAACCTATTACATACCCTTCTCTTATTCGGTTACCTTTGCCAAATGGCACAAAAACACGCATTCCTATACAAATATCTTTTTTTATATGATAAGGTATAGAATAATGAAATATTTTATCTAATTTTTCATTTGTTATATCTATTATTATTTCTGCATACTTCATAATTTTCTCCATTATAACTTTAATTAACCAATGATTTAAGGATATAAATATAATTTAACAGTAAAAAGTCTTTGATATTACAAAGACTTCTATATTAGGTTTTATTCATTTATTTCTTCGTCTAATGTTTCTACTTCCTTGTCTAAATCATATGTTTCTATATCATTAAGGTCAATATCATCATCATTTTTAGGTTGGTTTTCAGGCTCTTTATCAAAGATTATAACTGTACCTTGACCTTCTGGAACAATTTTAATTTTATCGTGTAATATTTCATCAACAGCCGTAGATAAAGGTTTACCAGGTCTATTTTTAACCATAGGTTCATCACCTTCTATAATTTGTCTAGCTCTTTTAGCGGCTGCAATTACTATTGTATATCTACTAGTTACCTCATCACTTTCATCACTATTTTGATTTAGTACGTCCATTAACTCTGCATAAGATGGCTTTAACATCTATTATTCAACTCCTTCTAAAAATGTATTTATTAAATCTATATGTCTTTTTGCTGACATTTTTTCAGTTTTTACTATATCATTTATGCTACATACAGCTTCTTCTACTATATTGTTTATAACAATATAGTCGTATTTATCAATAAGCTTTATTTCTTCTTTAGCTCTTTTCATACGCATATTTATTTTTTCTAATGTTTCAGTAGCCCTCTTTTCTAGTCTAGCTCTAAGTTCAGTAATATTAGGTGGCGTTAAAAATATAAGTATAGCTTCCTTATATCTTTCTTTTACTTGTAAGGCACCTTGAACTTCTATTTCTAATATAACATTTTTGCCTTTTTCTAATTGTTCTTCTACATAAAATATAGGTGTACCATAATAGTTGCCACAAAATTCTGCATATTCTAACAGTTCATTTTTTTCTATCATTTTTTTAAATTCTTCTGTATTTTTAAAAAAATAATGTACACCATCTATTTCGCCTTCTCTAGCTTGTCTAGTAGTTATTGATGTAGATAAGGCATATGATTTATTTTTTATAAGTTCTGATACAACTGTACCTTTACCAGCTCCAGATGGTCCAGATACTATAACCAATAGGCCTTTTTTATTCATTATTTACTCTCCTTTAAAATTTTATTCCATATCACACTCGTATTGCTCAGAATCATTACTTTCTTTAGTAGCAATTCTATTAGCCATAGTTTCCGGCTGTATAGAAGATAATATTATATGTTCACTATCTGTTATAATGACTGCTCTTGTTCTTCTTCCATATGTAGCATCAACAAGCCTGCTTTCATCTCTGGCTTCTTGTATAATTCTTTTTATAGGAGCTGATTCTGGACTTACTATTGCTACGATTCTATTAGCTAAAACAATATTACCAAAACCAATATTTATAAGCTTTATAGCAGACATAAAAATCCTCCATTAAGTTTATTTTTATATATTATACTAGAAAATACAAATTATTTAAAGTACTTTTTTATTTTTATTTTAAAAAATTTTTTGATAAAACTGAATAATATTTACAACTAAGTTAATAATAACATTGGAGGTGTTATTAATGAATAACGATAATAACTTTTTTAAAAAGAATGGATTTTCTATTGCTCTGTGTTCTTTTATAGCTATAGCCATTGTTGCAAGCTTATATTTTTCTTATAATAACTTTAACAATGAAGATAACAAAATTGCAAAAACAGAAGAAAATACGGCTTTTGAAGCTGTAAATAAAAGTGATGTAAAAAGCTATAAAGAAACAGAAACTAATACTGAAGCTACTACTTTAAATATTAATGAAAATAAACAAAGCTTAAAAGATACTACGACTACTACTAAAAAAGTAGAAGAACCTAAAACAGAAACTACTACTAAAGAAACACAAAATACTACTACTGAAGCTAAACAAGATGATAAAATCTTTAGTTTATTTGATGATGAACAAGAAATGTCTTGGCCTGTTTTTGGAAACATAGTTTCTAAATTTGATATGACTACTTCTGTATACGATAAAACATTAGAACAATATAAAGTAAGTGATTCTATTTGTATCTCTGCACCTGTTGGTACAGAAGTAAAAGCTAGTGCTGAAGGTATTGTAGAAAATATATTTGTAGATGATGAAATAGGACAAACAGTTGTAATTAATCACGGGAATGGCTGGGTATCTACATACAGTCAACTAGAAGATAATGTGTTAGTTGCTGTAGGTGATGTTGTTGATGAGGGACAAATAATTGGAAAAGTTGCTAATCCTTCAAAATATGGCGTTGCATTAGGACCACATTTAGATTTTAAAGTTTTAAAAGATGATACTCCAAAAGACCCAACAGAAATATTATCTCAAACAGCTGAATAAATTATAACAAAAATAAGTAAAGATATAAAGTCTTTACTTATTTTTGTTATTAAAATAAAAATTATAAATCTAATTTTAACTTATCTATTTTTAACAAATAAAAAATATCTTGTTTTAAATATATTATTATAATTCCTCTATATGTAATACACCTTTCATACACATAACAACTTTTATTATTTCATCACAAGTTAATTTTTTCTCACTTTTTAAAGTTGTTATAAATGTTATTTCTTTTTCGTTCATAACATTGTTATTTTCTAACTGAACATTACTTGCTTTTATTTCTCGTCGGTGTAACTCTCTTATAAATTCACTTAATGAAACATTTCTATCTAATTCTATATAAAGTTCTATTTCTCGTCTACTATATCTTAAATAATAGTCTAATTTGTTTAAAAGAGTAAGTACTACAAAAACAATAATACCACCTATAACAGCCACTTCATATAACCCTATACCTAAAGTTAAACCAACACAAGCCGTTGTCCAAAGACCTGCTGCTGTTGTTAAACCTCTTATTTGATTTTTTGATGTAACAATAATAGTCCCTGCACCTAAAAAACCTATGCCACTAATAACTTGTGCTCCCATTCTAACAGGGTCTACTCCTTCAAATGTTTGATATACATATTGGTTAGTTATCATAACTATACAAGAGCCCATACAAACTAATATATAAGTTCTAAGTCCTGCTGGATGATTTTTTAGTCCTCGTTCTAATCCTATAATACCACCTAAAATTACAGCTAATAATATTCTTATTATTGCCGATATTACTGTTAAATCTCGTATAGTATCCATATTTTGTACCTTTCTAATACTTATTTCTGTTCTTATTCTTTATATGCCTAGTCATATTTTTATATTCATTTTTACTACCAAACATTTTTTTAATTTTTTCTTTTTCTAATTCTTTAAAATTAAGATTTATATATTTACTTTCTTGTTTTAATTTTAAATAATTTGCGTATCTTTTAGGACAAAGCTTGCCACTGTCTATTGCTTGTTTAATTGCACATTGTGGCTCAGTTGTATGTGTACAGTCTGAAAATTTACACATTTTTTCTAAGTCTTTTATATCTAAAAAAGACTTATCTAAGTCTTCTACATCTACTGATAGTTCTCTCATACCAGGAGTATCTATAACTACACTTTGATTTTCTAATATAAATAATTCTCTTCTTGTAGTGGTATGTCTACCTTTGTCGTCATTTCTAATACCATTAGTTTCTAATTGTTCTCTTCTTAATAAATTATTTATTAATGTAGATTTGCCAACACCAGATGAACCTATAAAACAGGCTGTAATTCCATTTTTTAAATATTTTAAAACATTTTTTATAGAATTTTCATCTTTATTAGATATGGTTAAAATGTCTATACCAATAGCTATATTTTCAACCTGATTAACTTTTATTTCTATATCATTACATAAATCATATTTTGTTAATATAATTATAGGAATAGCTCCACTTTCATAACATATGGCAATGTATCTTTCTAATCTTCTTAAATTAAAATCATTATTTAATGACATACAAATAAATATATAGTCTACATTAGTTGCTAAAACTTCATTTTGACCATTATTAATATTTTTTCTTTTAAGTATAGTTTTTCTATCTATTATTTTTTCAATAATAGCATTTCCTGTTTTATCATCATCTCTATCTAATACTACATAATCTCCAACAACTGGATAATCTTCTTTACTGTAAGTATTATACATATACTTGCCAGATACTTTTGCTAATACTTCTCTATCATTTACTATAACTTTATATATATCTCTATATTGAGAAGATACTCTCCCTAAAATTTGCTCCTTACTTATGTTTTCTTTAATATTTTTTAAATCTAATTTCATTTATTATCCTCCAAATATTTTTTTCTACATAGGAGGCAAAATTACCTCCTTGTTTACTACAATCTCTTTTATATATAAATTTCTCATAAGACATCATCCTTTCTTTAAAAACATTTTAAAACATTATAACAAATATAAATATATTTAACAAGTATAAAGAAATATATAATAATATATAAATTTTTATATTTACACTTTATTTTAATTAATTTATAATAAGTATATAAAATTTTTATAGAGGTGATTATTAATGTTTAAATTACAACCAAGTTTTAAAGATTATCTTTGGGGAGGAACTAAATTAAGAACTGTATATGGTAAAGAATGTTCTTTAGATAAAGTGGCTGAAAGTTGGGAGCTTTCTACACATAAAGACGGACTTACTATTATTGATAGTGGAGAACATAAAGGAGAAACTCTTCTTTCTTATGTAGAAAAATACGGTAAAAAAGTTTTAGGGAGTAAATGCACTTTAGATAATGATATCCCTATTTTAATCAAATTTATAGATGCAAAAGACGCTTTATCTATACAAGTACACCCTGATAACGAATACGCATTAAAAAATGAAAATGACTTTGGTAAAACTGAAATGTGGTATGTTATAGACGCAGAACCAGATGCAAAATTAATCTATGGATTTAAAAATGACATAACTAAAGAACAGTTTAAAAAAGCAATAGAAGAAAACACTTTAGAAGAGTTAGTAAATGAAGTTAATGTACAAGCTGGTGATGTATTTTTCATCACTCCAGGTACAATGCACGCTATTGGTAAAGGCATTGTTATTGCAGAAATTCAACAACGTTCAAATGTAACATATAGAATATATGATTTTGGACGAGTTGGTACTGACGGAAAGCCACGAGAACTACATATAGATAAAGCTTTAGATGTTACAAATTTAACTGCATCTAAAAATGCTAAAAAAGAATACACATTAAATAAATATGATGGTTATGAAAAAGGTAATTTATCAAGTTGTGAATACTTTAATGTAGATTTATTAAATATTACAGAAAATGCTACTTTAAATTGTGATGATACTTCTTTTAATTGTATTACTCTTTTAGATGGTAACTGTACTATAACTGGTAAAGATACTTTAGATATAAAAAAAGGTGAATCGGTATTTATTCCTGCTGGTTATGGAGAATATAAAATAATAGGTAATTGTAAGGCCGTATTATCTACATTATAATAATTATCAAATATGTTGAGGTATAATACATAGGTAACAAAAAAATATAAAAAAAGATTTCCCTTTGTGGTATAGTAAATTTGGAAATAA
>CALWOZ010000026.1 GCA_944383305.1 uncultured Clostridia bacterium
TATTTGTCAGACCATTCAGCGCCTCTTTAGAGGCTTACAACAAGAAAAAAGCCCTTATAGGGCTTGAGCAAACCACCTGTTTAACGGGTGGTTTTGATTTTGATAAATCAATATATTTATAGTATGTTGTACTAAAAACAAATTCTTTCTATTATTTAAAGGTTGTTTACTATTTTTAGTAGCGGTTAAAATATTAAAATAATAAAAGATATTTCCATATATTATTATTTTAAATATTTTAGGTTATATAAAACAAGTATATTTTATATGAGTATTTTAATAACGAATAAACTTTAGCTACAACTATTGACAAACAACCTGATTTAATTTTTAGACTATTCATTATTTTTAATAATCTTTAAAATATTGGCTAGTAAATATACTTAAATTATTTTATTTTGAAAAATGTTTTGTTATAAATATTATATATAATCAAAAATAATTAAATCTATTTATAAAGATAGTATTAATAATATAATATTTTAATAATTAAAAATTTTTTACTACAATTAATGATAAACAATTAACTTAATATTAAAATATATTAAATATATGATAATTAGATATAGTTGATAGTTAAAAGGAGATGTGATATAATAAAATAAAGAAGTAAGATAAAGGAAAATAAAGAGGTGTTATATGAGCATAAATAGAGCTTATAAAGACAGTGTATTTGTAAAACTATTTTCAAATAAAGAAGAGATAGTAAAACTATATAATGCAATAAAAGGGACAAATTATAACGTAGAAGATACAGAAATAAATATTATAACATTAGAAAATATATTATTTATGGAAAGGAATAATGATTTATGTTTTACTATAAATGATAAGTTAGTTGTTTTAATAGAACATCAAAGTTCGATAAATAACAATATGCCATTAAGGTTTTTAATGTATATAGCAAGAGAATATGAGAGAATACTTGATAATAAAAATATTTATAAAAGTAAACTAGTTAAAATTCCAACACCAGAGTTTATAGTGCTATATAATGGAGAAAGGGAATATCCAAAAACAAATAAGTTATATTTGTCAGAGGCATTTTATAATAAAGAAAATGTAAAATTAGAATTAGTTGTAGATGTAATAAATATTAATTATGAAGTTAATAATAGTGTAGTAGAAAAATCAAATACGTTAAATGGATATAGTTATTTTGTATATCTTGTAAGAAAATATATGGAGGAATATAAAAATAGTATGGAAAAAGGAGATTTATTAGAATACTGTATAAAAATGGCAATTAAAGAATGTATAGAAAAGGATATTTTAAAAGACTTTTTACTAGAAAATGGAAGTGAGGTAGTGAATATGTTATATACAGAATTTAACTTAGAAGATGCTAAATTAGTGTGGAAACAAGAAGCTTTTGAAGATGGATTTGAAGAAGGAATAGAAAAAGGAATGGAACAAGGGATACGACAAGGAATGGAACAAGGGATGCAACAAGGAATGGAACAAGGAATGCAACAAGGAATAGAAAAAATAGCAATAAATCTAATAGAAAATGGATTAGAGAACAATTTAATATCATTATATACAGGATTAAGTTTAGATGATATAAAAGAATTGAGAAATAAGTATAGCAAATAAAAAATTAAATAAGTTCATATATGTATAAATATATAGGTTATTAATATAAGATAAAACAATAAATTAGTGTGGAAACAAGAAGCTTTTGAAGATGGATTTGAAGAAGGAACAGAAAAGAATGATTAAGTAAGTAAAAGTATTAAAAAGGCTAAATACTATTGAAAATAATATTATTTATATAATTAAAGAAGACTATGATGCAACAGAAAAAATAAAAAATATTTATAATAACATAGGCTAGAGTATTCTCTAGCCTTTTATTTTTGATAAATCAATTTTACCATTAATTTTTTCAAATTCTAAAACACGCATTTTAATTAATTGTTCAATTTCTTTATTTTTACTTCTTACTTCGCATTTAGCTATATAGCCTAATTTATTAAATAAATCTGTATTAATCCTAAGAGTATATCTAGTAAAATTATTTTTCATTTAAACCTCCATTTTTATTATATAATTTATTAATAATTATAATATATATTTTTAACAAAAGGTAAAAATGACGCAATAATGACTAAATAAATTTTAAAAAATTTTAAGAGCTTAATTAAAAAAAGACACAAAAGTGTCTTTAATAATTGACAATTACATAAAAATTACTTTTCAAAATTGATTTTACCATTTTTATCTTCAAATTCTTTAATACATTTATGTAAAAGATATTTGATTTGACCATTAGCAGAGCGTCCTTCATATTTTGAAATAAAATGTAATTTATAATGAGTTTCTTCATCAATTCTAATACTTATATGTTTACCTGTGTTCATTTTTTTAAATCTCCTTAAAAATTTTTAATTAATGACTTTATTTTAAGTGCAAAATGGTGTATAATGTTTAATATGCACTTAAAATAAGTCTATAAAATTATGATGTTTAAAATAAATATTTTTATACAAAAGGAAATATATGAGTAAGATATTTTCATTTAATGGTCAAAAATAATATAAAATAAAGTTATAAGCAAATTCGAATAAAATAAAGTTAAGCAAATCCAAATTAAATATTAAAAAGATAGGTGGTAATATAAGAATTACTTTTCAAAATGGATTTTACCATTTTTATCTTCAAATTCTTTAATACATTTATGTAATAAATATTTGATTTGACCATTAGCAGAACGTCCTTCATATTTTGAAATGAAATGTAATTTATAATGAGTTTCTTCATCAATTCTAATACTTATATGTTTACCTGTGTTCATTTTTTTTAAATCTCCTTAAAAATTTTTAATTAATGACTTTATTTTAAGTGCAAAATGGTGTATAATGTTTAATATGCACTTAAAATAAGTCTATAAAATTATGATGTTTAAAATAAATATTTTTATACAAAAGGAAATATATGAGTAAGATATTTTCATTTAATGGTCAAAAATAATATAAAATAAAGTTATAAGCAAATTCGAATAAAATAAAGTTAAGCAAATCCAAATTAAATATTAAAAAGATAGGTGGTAATATAAGAATTACTTTTCAAAATCGATTTTACCATTTTTATCTTCAAATTCTTTAATACATTTATGTAATAAATATTTGATTTGACCATTAGCAGAGCGCCCCTCATATTTTGAAATGAAATGTAATTTATGATGAGTTTCTTCATCAATTCTAATACTTATATGTTTACCTGTATTCATTTTTTTAAATCTCCTTAAAAATTTTATTATGACATTATTTTAAGTGCAAAATTCCACAAAATGTTTAAAATAAACTTAAATTAAGTGCATAAAATTATAATATTCAAAATTCATAAAAAGAGGTGCTATATGAGTAAAGTGTGTTCATTTACTGGTCATAGACCTAATAAATTTAATTTTAAATATAATGAAGAAAATATTGACTGTATTAAATTAAAAGCCAAATTAATAGAGCAAATTGAAAAATTATATTTTAATGGTGTAAATATATTTTTAACTGGCTGTGCAATGGGTGTTGATATGTGGTGTGGAGAGATTGTTATGGATTTAATAAAAAAATATAATGACATACAATTATATTGTGTTTTAGCCTTTTCTGGTCAAGATGAAAAATGGAACTTAAACTATAAACAAAGGTATAAAAGACTTATTAATTCATCTACAAAGACTATTTTAGTACAGGAAAAATATTCAGAAGATTGTTACTTTAAAAGAAACAAATATTTAGTTGATAAATCTAATATTATTTTTGGGGTTTATGACACAAATTCTAAAAAAAGTGGTACTAAAAACACATTAAATTATGCTATTAATCAAAATAAAGAAATTTTAGTTTTAGACATAAATAATTTTGAAATTTATAAAAATTTAAAAATTTTTTTGTAATTTTTTTTATCTATATTTAATAACAATATATAAAATATAATTTTAAAGGAGTATATTGTTATGGAAGAGTTAGATTTACAAAAATTAAAAGAAGTAGATATTAAAGACATACCTTTAGAAGAATTGGTTGATATAACCGACATAAAAATAGACCCTAATTTACCAAAAGAAGAAAAAATTTTAGAATATATAAAACAAATAAAAAATCCATACTGTTATAAATATAAAAACTTTAAAGTAAAAGTAGTTTTTAATGAAGATGAAAACGCTAAAACTTTAGAAGAATGTTTAAGCGATTATATTAAAAATTTATAGGGTGATTTTTTGGACAATGTTAAAAATGAAAAAATTACATATAAAATTGCCATATACACAAGAATATCTAAAAAAGATGAGCTTAAAAATCAAAACGAAAGTATAAAAAACCAAAAAAATATAATAAAATCTTTTATTTATGATAATGATTGTTTAAAAAATAGTAGTATATTTTATTATAGTGATATTGGATACTCAGGTAATGACTTTGAGCGACCAGCTTTTAAACAATTATTAGAAGATATAAAAAGTAAAAAAATAAATTGTATAATAGTTAAAGATTTATCTAGATTTGGGAGAAATTATATACAGATAAATGAATATTTAGATAAAATATTTCCTTTATTAAACATAAGGTTTATTGCTATAAATGATGATTATGATAGCATAAACAATAAAAATATATCCTTAAATATGGATATATCATTTAAAAATATAATATATAGCTATTATATAAAAGATTTGTCTAAAAAAGTGAAAGCTAGCTTTGTATCAAAGGCTAAACAAGGAGATTATATATATGGATTTGCACCATTTGGGTATAAAAAAAATATTAAAACTAGGCGTCTTGAAATAGACGAAGAAACAGCACCTATTGTTAAAATGGTGTTTAATCTAGTGGAAGAGGGGAAAACTTATGCCCAAGTTTGCAACATATTAAATGAAAATAATATACCTACTAAAAGTTATTTTAAAGCTAAAAACAATGGTATAAAGCCTAGTAACAACACAATATGGAAAAGGGGAGCAATATATCAAATTATATCAAATCAAGTATATATAGGTAACACAGTTAATTTTAAAAGAAAGAGAAAATATTGTGGAAACAATAAAAAAATTATAAAATCCCAAAATGATGAAATAATTATAATAGAAAATACTCATCAACCATTAATATCAAAAGAAGTTTTTTTAAAATTAAATAATAAAAATCTAAAAATAAATAATAAAAAAAATAGTAATATATTTGCTTATAAAATTAAATGTGCAAATTGTGGATACTCATTGAGAAATTTTAATATATATAAAAATAATAAAAATATTGGTAAAAAATATTATTGTAACACTAAAAATGAATATAAAAACTCAAAATGTTTTAAAGACTATATATTAGAAGAAGATTTGATAAATATAGTTTTTGAAAGTTTAAAAAATATAATATTTACACAAGAAATAGTGTTAAAAAATAATAAAAACCAATTAAGCCCTGAAAAATATAAACCTGAGATTATAAAGTTAAATCTCAAAAAAAGGGAGCTTTATGAAAAATATTTAGAAAATAAAATAAATAAAAATGAATATATAAAACAAAAGACACAAATAGATAATGAAATAATTAAATATAAAAATAAGTCTAAGCAAGTACAGGTTTATAATATTAAAGAGAACAACACTCAATTTGAATTTAATCAATTTATAGTTAATAGTTTTATAAAATGTATTTATGTGTATAATAAAAATACAATAGAAATAAAATTTTATTTTAAAAAATTTTTTTAAGCTATATATTGACAACATCAGAGAATGGGATAGGTGGGGGCTTTTAAGGTCAACCGTAGAAAGTCTTTTATTAAATGACATTTTTGCTATAAGACGCCCTAATTATTATAGAAATTATGCTCCTAATATTTTAAGATAAAAATTAATTATATTAACTAATAAAAAGACCACTTAAAGTGGTCTTTTTATTAGTTAATTAAGCTTAATTCTCTTAATAAATCCCCAGGTACAAATATATACACATAATTTCCCTTTTTATCTACTAAATCAAGACTATAATTGTAATTAAAATTATAATTAGTCCTATAAATATCATTTATTAAATAATTGGATAATATTTTATCAATAGCTTCTCTATCTTTTATTTCTATATTATCCATTATTTCTATATCATAAAAAAATATAGAATCTACATAATTACTATCTAAATCTTTAGGAGTTAAATCTAATGTATTTATAATATAATCTAAAGTATTAGTATATGTGTCATAAATATTTATATAATAATAATCATAAGAATTATAGTTATCGTTTGATAGTATTTCTAAGTGTATAGCAAATTTAGGTTTAGCATCATTATAAATTCCATTTTGTTCAATATCTTTCTTTAATACTTCCATTAATTTTAAATATTTTTCATAGTCTGTTACATATATTGAGTTATTAGCATTGTTATAAATTTGAAGAGTAAAATTATTTTTTGCTACGTTAGTGTCATATAAAAAAGGTAAAGCTTTTTGTATATATTCTTTGTTATTCATAAGTTGTTTTAATAAGTCTAAACTTTCATTATAAATATATATATCTCTTTTTACAATTAAATTATTTTTTAAGTTATATGTAACTCTGAAAGTACCGATAATATTATTATTTGTATTTATATTACGTGTATTATTTTTAAAATCATAATTTTTAACAGATATTTGGTGTAAAGCTGTTATAATTTCTATAATTTCATCATTTTCTACATCATTAATAGAGTTTGCAATGCCAGACGTATTATTTATATCTATATTTGATATTTTGTTTATAGATGGAATATATTGTTGTGTTTTAAATAAGTCAAAATGGAATGTACAAATAATAACACAAGATATAATAGCACAACCTATTATACTATACCAATTTTTAAACATTGCCCTAAAATCAAAATCATATATAATCTCTACTATACAATGTAAAATAATACTTCCTAAAATAACACCAAAATATAAAGAGAAGTTTTTATATGTAACAGTGTAAAAAATTAATCCCATTAATATTGAACCTATACAAACTCCTAAATATTTTAATATAGTTTTTGCATATTTGAATGATAAACAAATGTTAGATTTTTCACTTTTTCTAACTTTGAATAATAACCAACATATAATAGCAATTATTATAGTAATTATAATATGTGTAATTAATAAATTTATTTTACTAAAACTTATGTTTACAGCAGGTTCAAATTCTTTATTATTTTGTAATGAAAAATAACATATAATAGGGTTATATTTTATTTGATAGTCAAGTAAGTAGTTTAAATAAACTCCTCTAAAAAATACTTCACATAAACTTATTATAATTGCAGTAATAATTGTACCTAAGTTTATTATTATACCAGATAGTAACACACCTATTATTGTATTTCCGGCGATAATATTAGAAAATACTACAAAGGAATATATGCTAATAAAAAATACTGTATCAAAAGCAATAGCTTCAAAGACATCTTTAACTCCAGTTATATTTTCTTTTAATATAACACTTAAAATACCATATGATAATAATTGTATTAGTATCATTATAGGAACTACTATCAAAATACCTAAAATATATTTAGTAATAAATAAGTTGTTCCTAGATATTGGTAAAGAGTGATAAAAATCTACTTTTTTTCTATTATGTAAATATGAAAATATAGCTGTACCAACAATAACTGCCAATAAAGCAGTAATAAATTTATTAAAACCATTATTTACTGTTAAATAAGAGTTTATGCTAATTAATCTATCTAATTTTATATTTTGTTCTAAATCTTCAGGTATAGAAGAAAATTCTAATAAAGGTGGTACTATTTTTGCAAATATATAAAATATACAAGATAATGCACTTGCCCATATATATTTTTTATACTCCTCTTTAAACAATTTTATATTATATGATGAGCGATTTAATGTCATAGCCTATTCCCTCCGTTTCTACAATAAATATTTCTTCTAAGGTTAAAGGTAACATTTCAAAGAATATTGGATTAAGACTAGCTAAATAGTTATTTATATGTTCACCATTACCTTTTATAGTAAGGACACTTAAAGAGCCTCTAGTTTCAGTTTTTATTATATTTAAGTCACTAAATAATTTTTCTGGTATACCATCTTTAAATACAATTTGAATTTTATGTATATCTAGTTTTAAGTCTTCTAAATCTTTTGACAATAACATACCACCTTTATGTAAAATACCTATATTATCACAAATATCTTCAAGCTCTCTAAGATTATGAGAGGCTATGACTGGAGTTAAATTTCTCTCTTCTATATCCCTTGCAAAAAGACTTTTAACAGCCTGCCTAACAACAGGGTCTAAACCATCAAAAGTCTCATCACAAAATAAATAGTCAGTTTTTGAACATATCCCACATATAACAGATACTTGTTTTTTCATACCTTTAGAAAATGTTTTAATTTTTCTCTTTTCATCTAAATCAAAAGATTTCATTAGTTTATTATATCTTTCTGTATCAAAGTTTTTATAAATTGTACAATAATAGTTTTTCATATCTTGTGGTGTAGCATTATTAAAGAAAAATTGTTCATCGGATATATAGAAAAACTTACTTTTTATTTCTATATTATCAAAAACTTCTTTATTATCTATTTTTATAGAACCACTATCTGGCTTTAATATACCAGCTGCCATTCTTAAAAATGTAGATTTACCAGCACCGTTAGTACCAATAAGTCCAAATACAGTACCATTTTTTATTTCTGCTGTAACATTATCAACAGCAATTATATTATCAAACTTTTTTGTTATATTTAACGCCTGTATCATAAATATACTCCTTTCATTTAATCCAACCTAAAATAATCTCGTCTGTTGCTCCTATATCTTTAGCCTCTTGAACAAGTTTTTTTATCTCTTTTTTTATACTCTCAAGTCTTGTATTTATAGCATCTTTACAACTAGGTGCTATAAAGCTACCTCGACCTTTTACAGAGTAAGTTATTCCTTTACTTTCTAATACTGTATATGCTTTTTGTATAGTATTAGGATTTATAGAAAGCTCGATAGCTAGTTGTCTAACACTAGGTAATTGTTCGTTAGGAGTTAGAATACCTTTTATAGCAAGCTTTTCTATACTATCTACTAATTGTTCGTAAATAGGACGTGGGTCTCTAAAATCAATATTAAACATAATTCTCCTCCTTTCATAAGTGTATTAGTTGTGTTCATACACTTATTATAATTAATACAATTATGTTTGTCAATAGATAAAAATAATTTTTAACAGTATATAATTTTTTATACATTTATAAAAACCAGTTATTCCTAATATTTTTCTACGATAATGTGGTAATTTTATAAATTCCTTATTGCAATTTAAAAATTGCAATAGGATTAAAACCAAAACCTATTTATAATTTTTATCTTGAAAAATAAAGTCATAGCTTAATTATAATGTTGACATAGAATATTTTTTAGTGTATATTAATATATTATTAAATAAATATTTTATATAAGTGTTTAAAAGGGAATAGTATGTATACAAGCTTTTTTTAGAGAGAAGATGGTTGGTGAAAATCTTTATTAGACTATACAGAACCTACCCTTGTAGCTTCTATATGAAAATATAGCGTTATCCTAGCGTTAATAGGTAATAAAGTGAATGCTTTGCATTAAGAAGGGTGGTACCGCCGTATATGGTCCCTTAATTCTTTTTGTTAAGCTTTTTATTTTGTAAAATATTAAAAATAATTAGTAAAAGGAGCGATAATATGTCTAAAGAAAAACTTGTAAAAGAAATAACATCTATGGAAGAAGACTTTGCACAATGGTATACAGATGTTGTAAAAAAAGCCGATTTAATAGATTATTCATCTGTTAGAGGGTGTATGATATTAAGACCTTATGGATATGCTATATGGGAACTTATACAAAAAGAGTTAGACAAAAAATTTAAAGAAACTGGACACGAAAATGTATATATGCCTATGTTAATACCAGAGGGACTTTTACAAAAGGAAAAAGACCACGTTGAAGGATTTGCTCCAGAGGTGGCGTGGGTAACTCACGGAGGAGAAGAAAAATTAACTGAACGTCTTTGTGTAAGACCTACGTCTGAGACTTTATTTTGTGAACATTATTCAAATATTGTAGAGTCTTATAGAGATTTACCAATGCTTTATAACCAATGGTGTTCTGTCGTAAGATGGGAAAAAACTACAAGACCATTTTTAAGAAGTTTAGAATTTTTATGGCAAGAAGGGCATACTGCTCACGCTACTGAAGAAGATGCACAAGAAGAAACTATAAAAATGTTAAATATTTATTCAGACTTTTGTAAAGAATTTTTAGCTATGCCTGTTATAAAGGGACAAAAAACAGATAAAGAAAAATTTGCAGGAGCTAAATCAACTTATACAATAGAATCTCTTATGCACGATGGCAAAGCACTTCAAGCGGGTACATCTCATAATTTTGGTGATGGATTTGCCAAAGCTTTTGGTATACAATATACAGATAGAGAAAATAAACTACAGTATGTACATCAAACATCATGGGGAGTTTCAACTCGTTTAATAGGTGGACTTATAATGGTTCACAGTGATAATAATGGATTAGTTTTACCACCTAATGTGGCTCCTATACAAATAGTTATTTTACCTATAAATCAGAAAAAAGAAGGAGTTATAGAAAAGGCCCAAGAGTTAAAACAAATACTTTCTAAAAAATATAGAGTTAAAATAGATATAAGCGATAAATCGGCAGGGTGGAAATATAGTGAATATGAAATGAAAGGCGTTCCTTTAAGATTAGAAATAGGACCTCGAGATATTGAAAATAATCAATGTGTACTAGTTCGTAGAGATAATAGAGAAAAAGTTTTTGTAAATTTAGATGATTTAGATAAAACCGTTGAAAAAATGTTGCAAGATTTACAACAAGATTTGTTTGATAAAGCTTTGAAACACAGAGATGAAAACACATTTGTTGCAAAAACTTTAGAAGAATTTGAAGGTATACTTAAAGAAAAACAAGGCTTTATAAAAGCTATGTGGTGTGAAGATAGAGAATGTGAAGAGAAAATCAAAGAACTAACAGGAGCAACCTCTCGCTGTATGCCTTTTGAACAAGAAAATATAGCTAACACTTGTATTTGCTGTGGTAAACCAGCTAAAAAAATGGTATATTGGGCAAAAGCATATTAATATTAAGGGCTAAAGACTTTAGAAAGGCTGTAGACAAAGTCTACAGCCTTTCTAAAAGATGAAAATTCATCTTTTAGAGATAGAAGCAAAGTAAAAAAGTTGGTTTTCTCGTACAAGGGCTAAAGCACCTAAAAATCTAGCTTTTTACACAATCCGAGGCAGAGCCCCGTCTTGTGATTAAAATTTTTAAATGCGTTATATTTAAAAATGTGAAACTAATATAAATACTACTATCTATTTTGTTTACAATCTGGACTTTATCTTTAGCCTTAATAGTTGATAAATTTTCTAATTTTTTATATTTATTTTACTTAAAATTTTACTTAAATAATAAAAAATATTAAACATAGTATTTAATTTTACTATTGACATTATAAGGGATTTTTAATATAATGTTAGTACACTAACAAAATAAGTGAGGTTTATTAAAATGGACTGTGGAGAAAATGTTGTTTTTCAAATTAGAACTGTATCTAACCTTATAAAAAGACGTATGAAAGAAATCGTCAGGAAAAACCACGAATATAACGTAACAGGTATACATATTCATATAGCTAAATATTTAATTGAAAATCAAGACAAGGAAATATTTCAAAAAAATATAGAAGAAGAATTTTGTATAAGGCGTTCTACTGTTACTGCTATTTTAAATCTTATGGAAAAAAATAATATAATAAAAAGAGAACGTGTAGATTATGATGCTAGATTAAAAAAAATAGTATTAACTGAAAAAGCCAAAGAAATAAATAAAAATATATACCATCAAATATTAGATATGGAAAAAGTTATTTTTAAAGGTTTAGATGAACAAGAAATAAAAAATTTCTGTAAAGTATTAGAAAAAATTAAAAACAATATTAACTAAGATCTAATTATAATGTTAGTATACTAACAAAAGGAGGTAATTTATGATTAAAGTATTACTAAAATCAATTAGAGAATATAAAAAAGATTCCATTTTAGCCCCTATATTTATGATAGGTGAAGTAATTATGGAAGTTTTGATACCATTTTATATGGCAAAGCTTATAAATAATGGAATTCAGGCTCAAAATATGGGATATATTATGCAAATGGGTTTAGTACTTGCTATTTTATGTATAATTTCTCTAGCTAGTGGTATGCTGTCTGGTAAATATGCATCATCTGCAGCATCTGGTTTTTCAAAAAATTTAAGAAAAGATATGTATTATAATATACAAAATTTTTCATTTTCTAATATAGATAAATTTTATACGTCTAGTATAATAACAAGGCTCACAACAGATGTAACTAATGTACAAAACTCTTATCAAATGATTATAAGAGTTGCTGTAAGAAGCCCTATTATGTTAATTTCAGCTTTTTTTATGGCATTTTATCTAAATGCTAGATTATCTACAATATTTTTAGTAGCTATGATAATTCTTGGAATAAGTTTATATTTCATAATAAAAAATGCTTATCCTATTTTCCAAAAAATATTTAAAGTTTATGATAAATTAAATAATGTTGTTCAAGAAAATTTACACGGAATAAGAGTTGTAAAATCTTATGTTAGAGAAGACTTTGAAGAAGCAAAATTTAAAGAAGTATCTGGTGATGTATTTAAAAAATATTTAAAAGCAGAAAAAATAGTAGCTCTTACAAATCCTTTAATGAATTTAGTTATAAACGGAGCTTTAATATTTTTAGCGTGGTTTGGTGCAGAGTTTATAATTGAAGGTAATATGCAAACAGGGGATTTAACAACACTTATAACTTACTCTACACAAATTTTAATGAGTTTAATGATGTTATCTATGGTTCTTGTTATGATAGTTTCTTCTAGAGCATCTGCAGAAAGGATTGTAGAAATACTTCAAGAAAAAACAGATATAGAAAATAATAATATAGCTAAAAAAGAAGTACCAACTGGTGATATAAGCTTTAAAAATGTTAACTTTAGCTATACAAATGATAAAAGTAAATGTTGTCTTGTAAACATTAATTTAGACATTAAAGCTGGTGAAACAGTTGGCATAATAGGTGGAACAGGAAGTTCTAAAAGTACATTAGTTCAACTTATACCAAGATTATATGATGTATTAGATGGTACAGTATATGTAGGTGGAGAAGATGTTAAAAATTATGACTTAGAATCTCTTAGAGATAATGTGGCTATGGTTTTACAAAAAAATCTACTCTTTTCTGGAACTATAAAAGAAAACTTACGCTGGGGTAATGAAAATGCAACAGATGAAGAAATGATAAGAGTATGTAAACTTGCTTGTGCTCACGATTTTATTCAAGATTTTGAACATAAATATGACACTTATATAGAGCAAGGTGGTACAAACGTTTCTGGTGGACAAAAACAAAGATTATGTATAGCTCGTGCACTTCTTAAAAAACCTAAAATATTAATTTTAGATGATTCTACAAGTGCTGTTGATACAAAAACAGATGCTTTAATTAGAGAAGCATTTAAAAATGAAATACCTAATACAACTAAAATTATTATTGCTCAAAGAATTTCATCTATACAACACGCAGATAAAATTGTAGTTATGAATGAAGGAAAGATAGATGCAATAGGAACTCACGAACAACTCCTAGAAAATAATGAAATTTATAAAGATATATATACACTTCAATTGAAAGGAGGAGATAATGATGAATAAACATATGCCCAATAAAAAATCTTTTGATAAACATACTATAAAAAGATTAGTATCATATATAATGGATTATAAATGGAAATTCACAATAGTTATAATTTGTATTATACTAACATCACTTGTTTCAGCTGCTAGTGCAACTGCCGTTAGAATATTAATAGATGATTATATTACTCCTTTAATAGGAACTACTAATCCTTCTTTTGATGGGATAATTAAAGTTATTAGTATACTATCTTGCATATTTATAGTAGGGGTAATATCTGCCTTTATATATAGTAGAATTATGGTTGATATATCTCAAGGTATCTTAAATAAAATTCGTAATGATATGTTTTGTCATATGCAAAAATTACCTATAAGATATTTTGATACAAACTCTCACGGTGATGTAATGAGCCATTATACAAACGATACAGATGCCTTAAGGCAAGCTTTATCACAAAGTATACCTCAATCTTTTTCTGCTATTATAACTGTTGTTAGTGTTTTTGTTACAATGCTTACAACTAGCCTATATTTAACTATATTTGTAGTTTTATATTTAGTATTTCAACTATTTTGTGTTAAAAAAGTTGCAACTAAAAGTTCTAGATACTTTATAGAACAACAAAGGTCTTTAGGTGAAATCAATGGATATATAGAAGAAATGATAAATGGACAAAAAGTTGTTAAAGTATTTTGTCACGAAGAAAAAGCAAAAGAAGAATTTGATAGAAAAAATGAAATGCTTAGAGAAAATGCATATAAAGCCAATACTTTTGCTAACATAATAATGCCTATGATGAACAATTTAGGTATACTACAATATATATTACTTGCAATTATTGGTGGTAGCTTAGCTATAAATGGAATTGGCGGAGTAACAATAGGATCTATTGTAGCATTTTTAATGCTTAGTAGAAATTTTAATGTTCCTATAAGTCAAGTTTCTCAACAAATGAACTTTATTATTATGAGTTTAGCTGGTGCTAAAAGGATATTTGAACTTTTAGATGAAAAAGAAGAAGAAGATAGTGGATATGTAACACTTGTTAATGCTAAATATGAAAATGGTGAAATTGTTGAAGTAAAAGAAAGAACTGGTATTTGGGCGTGGAAACACCCTCATCAAGATGGTACACTAACATATACAGAACTTACCGGAGAAGTAGAACTTAACGACGTAGACTTTGGATATACAGAAGAGAAGATAGTTCTTCATAATGTAACTATAAATGCTAAACACGGACAAAAAATAGCATTTGTTGGTGCTACTGGTGCTGGTAAAACTACTATAACAAATCTTATAAATAGATTTTATGACATAGCTGATGGTAAAATAAGATATGATGGTATAAATATTAATAAAATTAAAAAGCCAGATTTAAGACGTTCTTTAGGTGTTGTTTTACAAGATACAAATCTTTTTACAGGTACTGTACTTGATAATATAAGATATGGTAATCTTAATGCAACTGACGAAGAATGTATTGCAGCTGCTAAAAAAGCTAATGCACATCATTTTATAGAACTTTTAAAAGATGGTTATAATACAGTAATATCTGGTAGTGGAGAGGGGTTATCTCAAGGACAAAAACAACTTTTATCCATTGCAAGAGCCATTGTGGCAGACCCTCCTGTTATGATATTAGACGAAGCTACATCTAGTATAGACACCCATACAGAAGCAATAGTACAAAAAGGTATGGATATGCTTATGCACGGAAGAACTGTTTTTGTTATAGCTCATAGACTTTCTACTATACAAAATTCAGATAAAATTATTGTGTTAGATAAAGGAAGAATAATAGAATCTGGTAATCACGATGAACTTATCAAATTAAAAGGTAAGTATTATCAACTTTATACTGGTGCAATAGAAATGGATTAATCAAAAACCCTCTATATATAAGGTATATAGGGGGTTTTATTATTCAAAACTTAATCATACTAATTTGGTAATATTTGACTTTTAAATTATCAACTTGTATAATATTTTTAGGGTAATTGCATAAGGTGATTAGCCCCTCTTTACATAGTAAAAGAGGAGAGGTGTATATTATGACAACATAGAGAGTATTATCAATAATAATACAAAGTAATATGTTAATAATAGTACTTCTTACTTATATAAAAAAGAAGTAAGAACAAAATAACCACCCTGTTGTGACCAGAGTGGTTTTAAAAATTTAAAACGATAACTTTGGGGCTAACTACTTTATGTAGTTGCCTTACCCTATATATAAAATATAGCATATATTTTTAATCTTGTAAAGATATTTAAAAAATTATTTAACTTTTTACTGTTCTATATTTATTATTAATGTATAAGATAGAGTTAATTGATAGTATTTCTATATTTTAATAGACTAAATTATAAAAAAGTAGCTATAAAATGATAATTATATATATAATTATAATACTTGTTGTTTACAGTAAAATTTATAATAAAAGTACATTATTATTTATATAATGTTAAAATAAAGGAGGATTAATAAATGTTAGGTCATTTAGGATTTTCATATATAGGATTAATATTTTTAATTGCTCTATTTATTCCTAATATTATATGGATAAAAAAATTCCAAAGGGATATACTAATGAAAATGAAAATAAAATTTTTCTATTTTTAGAAAGAGTAGGGGAAGCTTTGACTTGTTTATGTGCTTTATTGTTTTCGGATTTTAATATACATAAATGGACTGTTTGGTCTTGGTGGTTAATTTTAGCTATTATAGTAATGGTAATGTATGAACTATGGTGGATACGTTATTTTCAAAGTGAACAGAAATTATCAGATTTTTATAGTAGTTTTTTGGATATTCCAGTTGCAAGAGCGACATTATCAGTAATTGCCTTTTTCTTGCTAGGTATATATGGTAAAGTCATATGGATGTTAATATCAACAGTAATCTTGAGAATTGATCATATAGGTATACACATACAACATAGGAATGAACTTGATATTTAGAAATAAACATAAATATCAAAATAGAAATAATGTACATAATAAAACTAGCCCAATATAATATATTATATTGGGCTAGTTTTATTTATTTTGATACAAAGTATCAAAATAAATTGATTTAATATAAAAAATTATTATGTATTTATTAAAAATAAGTTTTAAGTATAAATTATTAAAGGAATAAAAGTTATATAAATCTATAAATTCTCTCTTTTTGATTTAATATAAAGTTATTTTATAGCTTTTATATTCTTATATAGTAAGAATAGGTTACTATTTAAGGAATAATTTTAAATTTTAATTAAGTGTTTTAAGTATTTTAATTATATTTTTAATGATATAGACAAAATAGTTTTAAATTTATTTTTATACTCCTTTTAGTATATAATTTATTGATTTATAATTAATATTTAAAATAAAAATATGTTTATATTAAATACTAATTATTATCATAAAAAATTATTTCATTATTTTTTACCATACCTAATTTATCTCGAGCAAGCTTTTCTATGTATTCATCACTGTTTTTATACTCTGTTTGATAATTTAATTCTTCATTTTCTTCGTTTGCTAAATTAATTTTTTCATTAAGTTCGTTTATTTTATTATCATATTCTAATAATGTGTCATATTTATAAAATAAATATGTAGAAAAACTTAAAATAATAAAAATCATAGTGACAAAATAAAATTTATTAAGTTTAGAAGAGATATTTTTATTTTTTTGATTTGTCATTATATACTTTATCCCCTTTTATAATTAAATTTTTAAGATAAAATTTAATACTTTTTAATTTATTATATATTGTTACACAAAACATATATTTTTGCAATAGTTTTTTTAAAATATTTTTAAAAATACAATAAAAATATTTTAAAGGTTTTATTATAATATTAAAAATGATTAAAAAAGGCATAGATATGCACTTAAAAATAAGTAAAATTAATTTAATAAAAATGTTTATAATTTTAGTAGAAAATTTTATAAAAAATGAACTTATTAAAGTCGTATATAATACCATACCTATAAATATACCTAAAATAAAAAATATTCTAATTTCACCATTATTTTGATAAAGAGATATTAAAAATATAATAATAGACATAAATAGCCAGTATATAGTATCTTCTATGTTTATAATAATATTATTATGTAAAATAAATTTTCTAAAAATTTTAATAAAATCATAAAAAAGTCCTAATATAAGTCCTATAAATAGTGATATTAAAAATACTTTAAATTGATATGAAATAGATAAAATCAAATAATTAACCTCAAGTAAAATATTTATTTAAAGATTTTACTTAATATACCACTAGCAGGCTTTCCATACGAAGATTTATCTTCATATACTAGACTGTATATTTCACCATCTATTTCTAAATCACCATTATCTAAATTTAGTTTATTAATATGAAAATTTAGACCTTTTAATATTAAGACACCAAGTTCAGTTTCTGAAACAATCATTTCTTCATCAAAAGAAATAACGTCTAATACACCTGTAATTTTTATGTTTGTCCTATCTAATATGTTAATATTATGTTTATTTTTTTTATCTTCAGACATTTATACCCTCCACATACAATTTATATAATAAAATATATGTAGAGGGTATATAAATTATGACTTAATTTCCTAAATCTTCACTTCTATCTATATAAGAAGTATGTAAAAGTTCTTCGGATAGATGACTTAAAGGTTTTTCATAAAATTCTTTATAAAGCATTTTAATTTCTTCATTTTCGTAGCTAGCTCTTATTTTTAGTTGATTATCTCTGTTGTATAGACCTTGTATACGTTTTTTAAGGGCTGCATCTCTTTTTGGTATTTTCTTTTTAGGTTGCCCTCCACCACCGATACAACCACCGGGACAAGTCATAACTTCAACAAAATGGTATTGTTTCTCACCAGATTTAATTTTTTCTAAAAGTTTTGTTGCGTTAGCAGTGCCATATACAACAGCAACATTAATGTCTTTACCGTTAATATTAACAGTAGCTTCTTTAATTTCCTCTAAATCTCTAACACTTTTTAATTCATATAAATCCTCTGGAACAGGTTTATTAGTCAGATAGTTATATGCTGTTCTTAATGCAGCTTGCATAACACCTCCAGTGTTACCAAATATAACACCAGCTCCAGAAGCTTCTCCCATAAATTTATCAAATTTACTATCTTCTAAAGATACAAAGTCAATATTTTTTTCTTTTGCCCATACAGCAAGTTCTCTTGTTGTAACAATATAGTCATTATCTCTCATACCTTCTATATTGTTATATTTAGCAGATGAGTTCATTTCATCACGTCTAATTTCGAATTTTTTAGCTGAGCAAGGAGTTATAGTGACAGTAACAATTTTAGAAGGGTCAATATTCATTTTTTTAGCAAAATAAGTTTTTATTGTAGCACCTTGCATACCTATTGGGCTTTTAGTAGAGGATAGGTTAGGGATAAAATCAGGGTGATAAGTCTCTACATATTTTACCCAAGAAGGACAGCAACTTGTAAATTGAGGCATAACAGCTTTATCATCATTTAATCTTTCTATAAGTTCAGCTGCTTCTTCAACAATTGTTATATCAGCACCAAAGTTTACATCTAATACGTAGTCAAAACCTAACTTTCTTAAAAGCGAAACCATTTTGCCCTCAACAAATTCACCTTCTTCCATATCAAAGGCTTCACCAAGAGCAACTCTTACAGCAGGTGCAGTACTTACGATTACAATTTTATCACTATCATTAATATGTGTTTCAACGTCTTTATACTCATATTTTTCTGTAATACTATCTACAGGGCATACATTAGCACATTGTCCACAATGAACACATATAGCCGTATCATTTGTTTTTTCTAAATCATAGTGTCCATAAACACCTATAAAATCTCTGCATATTTTAGTACATAATTTACATTTTATACATTTATCTTCATATAAAACAATAGAAGGGTTATCATCTTCAATAGGTACCCTAATATCTATTAGATTATGTTTACTCATAACAATACCTCCTTATTTATAATAATTAAAGCTTAAATATTTTTTATAATATAATATTATATTATATCAATAAAGAGTTTTTTAGTCAATAATACAAAGTTTTATAGTATTATTTTAAATTAAGAGCTATAATTACAATCAATTAAAAGGTTATCACCTTTTATTGCTTCTCTAGCTAAAAAATCACAACGGTTATTTTCTTTATTTTCAGCGTGACCTTTAACCCATATAAATTTTACATTGTGAATTTCTAATAAGGGCAAAAGTTCTTTCCAAAGGTCTATATTAGACACCTGTTTTTTACTTGAGTTTTTCCAACCGTTTTTTTCCCAACCATAAACCCATTTTTCATTTATAGCATTTACTATATATTTAGAATCTGTATATAATGTTACATTACAGGGTTCTTTTAAGGTTTTTAAAGCAACTATTACAGCTATTGCCTCCATTCTATTATTTGTTGTTAGTTTGTATCCAGCTGAAATTTCTTTACGTATATCTTTATATAAAAGGACTATACCATAGCCACCAACACCAGGATTGCCAGAACAAGCACCGTCTGTATATATTTCAATGTTTTTCATTAGTTTACTCCTTAATATTATAATCAAAAAATCTTAAAACATTTTCAAATGATTTATCCATATGCTTACAAATAAATGTTTTATTTGTTAAATAATCTAAATATTCAATTTGTTTATTAAAATGTATTTTATAACAATGTAAAAACTGATTTTTTAAGTTAAAGTTAGATATGTCTTTAATATTATTATTATATTTATTATCTCCTATTATAGGATAGCCTATATATTCTAAAGAAGCTCTAATTTGATGAGTTTTACCTGTTATAAGTTTTATACTTAATAAGGTTTTATTATCTTTAGTTATTATAGGTGTATATTGTGTAATAATTTTTTTACTATCTTTTATATAAGTTTTAGAAAGAATAGCTTTATTATTTTCTTTTTTATGATAAAGCTGTATAACGCCAGCTTTAGTTATATTACCATATACAGCAGTTATATAATATTTATCTATTAAATCATTTTTAAAAGCATAGTTTAAAGCTTGTAACGTTTTTAAATTTTTACCAAAAGCTACTATACCACTTGTATTTCTGTCCAATCTATTGCATATAGAAGGGGTAAAATCTGAAGATAAGCTATACTCACCATTTTTATACATATAAAAAATAAGTTGATCATTTAAAGAATTATTTTTATTATTTATATCTGGTTGACAAACTAAATTTATAGGTTTGTAACACAAAATAAGGTTTTTATCTTCAAACAATATTTTAAAATCTTTATTAGTTTTTAATAATTTTTTTTCCTCTCTAAAACTATTTATAGTTTCATCAGAAAGATATATATTTATAATATCATTATTTATAATAATTTCATTACCTTCAGCTTTTTTACCATTTAATTTAATATTCTTTTTTCTAAGCATTTTATATATAAATGATTTAGGTGCTTTATTAAAATATTTTAAAAGATATTTATCTAGTCTTTGATTTTCATTTGATTTATTAATTTTTATTTCTACCATAACTCACCTATAAGATTTTTATTTTCTATATATTATAAATTATATATTAAGTTTATATTATTTGTCAAAAATTATATTATTTTTTTTTAGGTTTAAAAAAGTATGTACAAAATATAGCCAAACAAATTAAAATAAATATTCCTATAATAAAATATAGTGTAGAATATTTTAAACTTGAATTATTAAAACTATTAAATACAGATAGAGTAGTATTGTTTAATAATTTATTAAAAATAGGTATTAAAATTATTGCGTATAATATTGAAAAAATAGTATGTAATATTTTAGATATTATGTATATGTTCATTTTTATGTCAGATTTATATATCATACTAGAAGTTTGAGCTAGTATAGATAAGCCAGAGAAAGAAACTAAGCCACAAGTAATAATTATAGAGTTAATTCCTTCAACTGAAGATAATATGTTTATACCATTAGTTATTTCTACAATACCCATAAAAAGACCATTACTAAAAGGTTCTAAACTATCCGGAAATATTAATTTACCTATTTTATCAAATATTCCAGATACTTTAAAAATTTCTGAAATAACAGAAAATAAAATAATAAATCCACCAACTAAGGATATAGTCTCTAAGCTACTTTTTACGCTTTCTCCTAAAATTTGTCCAATAGTTTTATTGCTTTTTATTCTGGCTAATTTTAGTTTTAATAAGGCGTCTTTAAAAGAAGTATTATTTGCTACAATTATAGGTCCAGATTTTTTATAAAATCTAAATATAAATCCTACATTTATAGCTGAAATATAATGAATGGCTAACATTAAATAACCAATATACACATTTTCAAACATACCGATACCAATAGCACCTATTATAAAAAGTGGACCAGAATTATTTGTAAAGCTTATTAAACGTTGTGCCTCTATTTGAGAAATTTTATTGTTTTCTCTTAAATTAGAGGTTATTTTAGCACCAACTGGATAACCAGAAAGCATACCTAAAACTAAGGCAAAAGCACCACAACCAGATACATTAAATACTCTTTTCATAAATGGGTCTAAAAGTGTTCCTAAAAAATCTATAAATCCTAAGTGTATTAATATATTTGTGCCTATTAGGAAAGGTAATATTGACGGCAATATTTTATTAAACCATAATAAAAGTCCTGCTTGTGCAGAAGATATAACTACATTAGGAACAATTATAATTAATATATTGAAAAATGCAACTAATAATGGTATAATATAATAGCTTAAATTTTTTAAATGTTTCATTTCATCACTACTTTACTACTTATTTAATATATATTATATAAAGTTTATTTAATATATATTACAAGCTATTGTAAAAATATAAGGAGGTGACATATGGATAGAAAAAAACAAAATATAAAAAGACCAACTCCAAATAGAAAAGTACAAAACCAAAATATAACTAGTATAGAAAAAAGACGTATGGAACAAATGAAAAATTATAACAATCCAAACTATCCAAAAGTTCCAACTTATAATAGAACTTATAATCAATATAGCACACAAAGTAGATATAACAATCAATTAAATAGAAACAATGTATATAGTAGAAATTATTATAACCAATATAATAACGAACCTATACAAAATAAAAAAATATATAGAGCAAAGAAAAAGTCTAAGCCTAGAAATATACATATAATATCTAAATTATTTACTATTACTATATTTATTATTATTATATCATATTTTAGTTTATCCATATTTAAAAGTCTAAATAAAGAACCAATAGATTATGAAACAATAGAATATGGATCTATTGATGATACTACACAAGTTAAAGGGATTATTATAAGAGATGAAGTAGTATATAAAGCTACTAAAAATGGTATACTTACTTTTAACAATGGTGAAAATGAGCGAGTTAAAAAAGGAGAGATTATTGCTAGTGTCAAAAATGAAGAAGCAATAAAAACTACAGAAGATGACATAGCTCTTATAAATGAAAAAATACTACAATTACAAGAACAAAGAGATGAATTATCAATATTTTATGAAGATGTTAAGAAAATAGACACACAAATACAATCAGTTTTAGATAAATCTATAAACAATCTTTCTACTTATAATATATCAGAAATATATGAAATAAAAGATAATATAAATAAAAAATTAACTATAAGAAATCAAATGTTATTATCAGAAAATACAGGAAGTATTCAAGAGTTATCTGCTCAAAAAGCATCTAAAGAAATAAAAGTAAATCAAAATACTCAAAATATAGTGTCAAATGATTCTGGCATAGTATCATATTATACAGATGGATTAGAAGAAGTTTTTACCTTTGAAACTAAAGACAATCTTACTAAAGAGCAGACCTTAATGCAACCAGAAAGTGAACAAGAATATAAAGTAAATATTTTAGAAGGTGAAGCTGTTTTTAAAATAGTTATAGATAACAATTTTTATATAGCAAGTTATATAAAAACAGAAAATATATCTAACTGGACAGAAGGCGAAACAAGATACATATATATTAATGATAATGGTAACCTAAAACAGTTAGAAATAATTATAGAAAAAATAGATATAGGTGAAAAGGAAAGCTATGTATTAATGAAATCTAATAAAAATATGATAGATTTTATTGATAAAAGAAACGTTACATTTGAGTTAAGCAAACCAAAAGAAGGATTTAAAATAAGTTTAGACGCCATAGCTGAAGAAGAACTTTTAAAAGTTCCAACAAGCTATATTGTAGATAATAATGTAACTAAAAAATCATCTACAGGAGAACTTATTACTGTTCCTATAAAAGTGTCTGGTCAAGATGATAATGGAGAATATACGTATGTATCTATCTCACCAGGTATTATAGATATAGGAGATTATATAATAAATCCACAAACAAACCAAGAACAACAATTAAATGAAATATTTACCAAAAAGGGTATATATGTTGTAAATTCTGGTATATATACATTTAAAAATATAAATACAGAAGGATCTGTACAAAATGACCAGTTTATAATATTAGAGCCTAGCAAAAATACTAATATTAAACTTTATGATAGATATGCTCCAAATGTATCTGTTGTAAATGGAGAGGAAATAGTTAATAAATGACAGAAAAAGACATAATATTAAAAAATTTAGAAAATATTAATAACAATATAGAAAAGGCTTGTATAAAGGCTAACAGAAGTGTAGATGATGTAAAAATTATAGGTGTTACAAAAACAATAGACATAAAAAGGATAAATATATTAAAAGAATTAGGAATTAAAACTTTTGGAGAAAATAAAGCCCAAGAATTATTAGAAAAATATGATAATATAAAGGACGTATCGTGGCATTTTATAGGTAACTTACAAACTAACAAAGTTAAGTATATAATAGATAAAGTAGACCTTATACATTCTGTTAATAGCTTAAAGCTTTTATCAGAAATAAACAAAAGAGCTTCATATATAAATAAAAATATGCCAATACTTTTAGAGATTAACATTGCTAATGAAAAATCAAAAACAGGTTTATTAGCTCAAGACTTGCCTTATATTATAGATGAAATAGAAAATTTTAAAAATATAACTTTAAATGGACTTATGTGTGTAGCACCTTTTGTTGAAAATCCACAACAAAACACACAATATTTTAGAAAAATGAGAAAATTATTTATTGACATAAGCTATAAAAATAAAGATAATATAAATATGAAGTATTTGTCTATGGGAATGACAAATGATTATCACATTGCAATTGAAGAAGGTGCTAATATGATACGTATAGGCACAGGTATATTTGGTAAAAGAAATTATTGATTTTTTGGAGGAAAAACAAATGAGTATAATGGATAAAATGAAGAATATGTTTTTTGGAGATGAATACGATGATGAATATGATGATATGGAAGAATTTGAAGAAGAAGTAGAAAGAGAACCTATAAGACAAAATAATAATGTAACGTCATTTAATAGATATTCATCAAGAAGACCAAGCTCTAATATTGTAAACATAAATACAAGCGTACAAATGGGTGTATGTATGTTTAATCCATCTACATTAGAAGATGCAGCTGAGGTAGTTTTACAAATAAAAGATAGAAATATAGTTGTTGTAAATCTTGAAACAGTAGAATATGAAATATCTCAAAGAATTAGTGACTTTCTTTGTGGTGCTAGTTATGCTTTAGAAGGTAATATACAGCTTATATCAGATAAAATAATGATTATTGCACCAGTTAATGTAGAAATGTCTGGAGAACTTAAGGACAAATTACAAGCTAGTGGTATAAAAATACCTAACTCTATGTGGAGATAAGGAAGGCGGTAATTAATGAATATTTTAATTTATAAATCTTTTGAAATGTTAATAAAAATTATAGATTTTATTATACTTATAAGAATAATATTATCCTGGATACCAATAGATAGAAATAATCCTTTAATAAGACTTGTATATAGCTTGTCAGAGCCACTTTTATATCCTATAAGACAACTTATTAAAAAATCTCCATTAGGAGATGGCATGATGATAGATTTTTCACCTATTATATTAGTTTTAATTTTACAAGTGATACAAAACATATTATTTAGTGTTCTTATTAGATAATATAAAGTATTAAAACTCTAGTAATATAGTATTTATACTACTAGAGTTAATTTTATATAATAATTAATATAAATATATATAGTAATAAGTATTAAAATATGTACACTATTATAATTAATAATAATTATAAAGAAAGGCATTTTATGTTTAATAAACAAGAAATATTAAGTAATATTTTAAATAAAGATGATAAAATATTATTTTCTAAAATAATAGACCAATTAAATTTTTGTCAAAAAAACTATGAAAATACATTTACAGACTTTATTCCTATATTAAAATATTTAGAATTTAGGTCTATATTATTTAAACAGCATATAGAACAAAATGTATCTATTTTTGGTGGATTTGAAGAAGCTGAAAGAATTATTATTGGCTTTTTTCCAGAATATGTAGAGGCTGATAATAATTTATTCCCAATATCTATATTGGAGATTACATATAATGAAAAATATAGCAGAGCCCTTACCCATAGAGATTTTTTAGGGTCTATCTTAGGGCTTGGTATAGATAGAGCAAAGGTTGGAGATATATTAATAGATAATAATAAAGCTATTTGTTTTTTATATAATGATATAGTAGATTATGTTCATATTAATTTAGAAAAAGTTGGCTCAACAAATGTAAAAACAAAAGTATTAAAATTACAAAATTATAATATACCAAAGCCTAAATTAGAAGAAAAAACAATAATAATATCATCTATTAGAATAGATTCTGTTTTATCAGGTGTATTTAATATGTCTAGAGGTAAAATATCAGATTATATAAAAGGTGAAAAAGTTTTTTTAAATTTTGCAATAGAAACAAGTAGCTCTAAAAATGTTAAAGAAAATGATATAATAACTCTTAGAGGTATGGGAAGAATAAAAATATTAAATGTTGTAGGCAGAACAAAAAAGGATAAAATAATTTTAAATATTGCTAAATATGTTTAATGAGGTGAACAAATGAGCTATACAGCTTTATACAGAAGACTTAGACCTAAAAATTTTGAACAAGTTATAGGACAAGACCATATAGTTAAAACATTAAAAAATCAAATACAATCAGACAGAATAAGTCACGCATATTTATTTTGTGGAACAAGAGGTACTGGTAAAACCTCTACTGCTAAAATATTTGCAAAACTTTTAAACTGTAAAGAACCTATAAATAATTCTCCTTGTGATAAATGTAGTATGTGTCTAGCATTTAATGAAAATAGAAACTTAAATATAATAGAGATAGATGCTGCAAGTAACAACGGGGTAGATGATATTAGGGATATAAGAGAAGAAGTAAAATATCCACCAACAGACGGCAAATATAAAGTATATATAATAGATGAAGTTCATATGTTATCAATAGGTGCTTTTAATGCACTTTTAAAAACTTTAGAAGAACCACCCAGTTATGTAATATTTATATTAGCTACAACAGACCCACATAAAATACCAGTTACAATATTATCTAGATGTCAAAGATTTGACTTTAAAAGAATATCTAATATAGATATGGTAAGTACTATAAAAAGCTATATGACAGATGAAAACGTAGACATAGATGATGATGCTCTTTACTATATTGCTAGAATATCAGACGGAGCTATGAGAGATGCACTTAGTATATTAGACCAATGTATATCATTTTATTATGACGAGAAAATAACTTTAGATAAAGTATTAGACATAGTTGGCGCTGTTGATAATGATATATTTTTTAGATTTATAGATGCAATAATAAATTTTTCTTCTTTAGATATTATAGGGATTATAGACGAACTTATACAAAATGGGAGAGATATATCTCAATTTGTATCAGATTTAATCAATCATATTAGAAATCTTATTGTATCTACTATATCAACAGAAGAAAATAAAAATTTAGACATATCTAAAGAAAATTTAGAAAAATTAAAATCTCAGGCAAGTAAAATAGATACTCAGTATTTAATAAAACTTATAAATGAGTTTTCTAATATACAAGCTAATTTAAAATATTCTTTTGATGAAAGAATTGTATTAGAGGCAAGTTGTATAAAGCTATGCTCAGCAGTAGCAGAAGAAGACATTACAGATATAAAAGAAAAAATAAGATTTTTAGAAAAAAAACTCGAAGAAGAAAGTGTAAAAACTGTATATATAGAAAAAGATAATATTGATGAAAAAAAAACTGAAGAAATAAAACATAGAGAATTAGCTATTTCTGAAGATATAAAGACTGCAATAGACAATTATAATATGCTTATAAATAAATTTGATGAACCAGAAAAGGCACTTTTACAACAATCTACACCTAAAAATTTAGAAGACAAGTTTTTATATATTGTTTCTAGTGAAAGTTTTGTATCTAGATTAGAAAAATCAAAGGACAGTATAGAAGAAGCCTTATTTGAGCTATTTAATAAAAAATATCAGGTAAAAATAATTTCAAAACAAAAATATGATATAGAATATAAAAGAGTAGTTAATTCACAGCCTAAAACCATAGATAATAATTCTAACATTGAAGATATAACAAAACTTTTTCCAGAGGGTGTGGTCAATATAGAATAATTGTAAATTTTTTATATAATATAAATATTATGGTTGATTTAAAATTAAAAATAGTTTAAAATTAAATAATAAAAATAAAACATTTTATTTAAGGAGGATTTAGATTATGGCTAGAGGTGGATTTGGCGGAGGTTTTCCTGGTGGAATGAATATGAACAACCTTATGAAACAAGCCCAAAAAATGCAAAAACAAATGGAAGAAATGCAAGCTGAGTTAGAAACAAAAGAATTTGAGATAACTAGTGGCGGTGGAGCAGTAAAAATCGTTATAACTGGAAAAAAAGAAATTAAAAGTATAGATATAGATAAAGATGTAGTAGACCCAGATGATGTAGAAATGTTACAAGATTTAATATTAACTGCAGTTAATGAAGCTATTAGACAAGTTGAAGAATCAGCATCTAGTCAAATGAGTAAGTTTACAGGTGGTATGGGTCTTCCTGGTGGACTTTTTTAGGAGTGAGTTAGATTGAATTATTATGGGAATAAAATAACAAAGCTTATAGAAGAATTATCTAAGCTACCAGGTATAGGGGGCAAGTCTGCACAAAGACTTGCTTTTTATATAATTAATATGCCTATGGAAAATGCTAAAGCACTTACATCTAGTATATTAAGTGCTAAAGAAAGTATAAAATATTGTTCTATATGTTGTAATATTACAGATATAGACCCTTGTCATATTTGCTCTAATGAAAAAAGGGACAAGTCTATGATAATGGTAGTAGAAGACCCTCGAGATATGGCAGCTTATGAAAAAACTAGAGAATATAAGGGTTTATATCATATTTTAAATGGTGCAATATCTCCTATGTCTGGTATTACTCCACAGGATATAAAAATAAAAGAACTTTTAGAAAGGCTTAAAGATAATACAGTAGAAGAAGTAATTTTGGCTACAAACCCTAATATAGAAGGTGAAGCTACAGCAATGTACATTAGTAGACTATTAAAACCTATTGGTATAAAAGTATCTCGTATAGCTCACGGAGTTCCAGTTGGTGGAGATTTAGAATTTGTAGATGAAGTAACTCTTTCTAGAGCATTTCAAGGAAGACAACCTATATAAACTTATAAAGGAGAAAATTATGAAAATTATTAAACCTACATTTTTTATAGAACAAGAATTAGATGAAGATAAAATTTTAAAAAATATAGAAAGAGCAGGGAGAACTTGTTATAAAAGTGAAAATCTTATAGATGAGGATAGTTCTAAAAGATTTGTACTAAATATTATAAAACGTGGACACGAATCAGTTATAGAACACGAAAAGATTACAGTAAGAATTATATGTGATAGAGGGGTCACTCACGAAATAGTAAGACATAGAATAGCAAGTTATTCTCAAGAAAGTACAAGATATTGTAATTATTGTAATGACAAGTTTGGAAATGAACTTACTTTTATAGAACCTTGTTTTTTTTCATCAGATAGTGAAGAAGACGTAAAAAATAAAAAAATATGGCTAGACACAATGGCTATGATAGAACAAAACTATAATATGCTTATAGAAAATGGAGCAAAACCAGAAGAGGCTAGAGCAATATTACCAAATTCTTTAAAAACAGAAATAGTTGTAACAATGAATTTAAGGTCTTGGAGACACTTTTTTAAACTTAGAACAGATAAATCAGCACACCCACAAATAAGAGAAATATCTAATATGATATTAAAAGAATTTAAGGCAAAAGTACCTACTATTTTTGGAGATTTATAAAATTATGTAAAATATAATTAAGATATGTATTTTACAATTTTATATTAATTTAATTATAATTTTTAGTTATAAACACCTTATCTACAAAGATAAGGTATTTATAATACTTTAATAACAATTTAAAAATATTGAGGTATATAATGAAAATAACTATTAGAGATGCACAAGAAAATGATTTAAAAAATATAGCACAAATATATGTTTATTCTTGGAAAAAAGCTTTTTCAAAATTTTTATTACCATCTACAATTAATAAATTAAATTTTGAAGAAAAAGAGATATACTTAAAAAGTATTTTGGATAATAATGGAAATATATTTGTTGCAGAAAATATAAAGAATAAGGAAATAGGTGGATATATTATTTATGAAAAAATACATAATAAAAGTATAGAAATTATATCATTTTATATATCACCAGTTTATACTAAATATAACATAGGTGGACAGTTATTAAACCATTTAAAAATATATTGTAGCAAAAATTATATAAATGTAGTAATTTTATGGACATTTAAAAATAATATAGATGCAATAGCATTTTATAAAAATTTAGGATTTTATGAAACAGGTCTTCAACGTGAAAGTAAAATAGAATTAGGACAAATAGAAGTTCAGTATATTTTAAAATAATTAAACTTTATAATTTATATAAAATATAAAAAATAAGCCATATTTATGGCTTATTTTTAATGGTTGTTTACCCTTTTTAGTGGCGTTTAAAATATTAAATAATAGTTTCCCATTTTTCATATAAATAAGTAAGTTCTTCTTCTAATTTTGTTTTTTCATCAAAAATTTCTTTAGCTTTATAATGGTTTGTATACACTTCTTCTAAAGATAATTGTTCGTCAGCTTCTTTTATCTTGTTTTCAATATTTTCAATTTGTTGTTCTAATTTTTTTAATGTATTTTGTTTTTTTCTAGCCTCTGCTTGAGCTTCTTTTTGTGCTTTCCAATCTAGTTTTGTATCTGTTGTTAACTCATTTGATACATTTTGTTCTGTTATAGTTTCTTCCCTAGATTTTTCTATATAATAATCATAATTACCAAGATATATATTTATTTTATTTTTTGTAAGTTCCATAACTTTTGTTGCTGTATTATTTATAAAAAATCTATCGTGAGAAATATATATACAAGTTCCAGAATAATTTTTTAAGGCGTTTTCTAATATTTCTTTAGATACCATATCAAGATGATTAGTAGGTTCATCTAATATTAGAAAATTTGCATTAGATAGCATTATTTTAGCAAGAGCAACACGACCTTTTTCTCCACCACTTAAAGTAGAGATTTTTTTAAACACATCATCTCCAGTAAATACAAATATAGCAAGAGTATTTCTTATTTCCTCAATTTTTAAATTTGGATAAGAATCAGCTATTTCATCAAATATAGTTTTATCTAAATTTAAGTCTTGCTGTTCTTGGTCATAATATCCAATGACTACATTTGAACCTAGTTTAATAGAGCCATTATCAATGGATTCTTTATTCATTATCATTTTAATAAGGGTGGTTTTACCTATACCATTAGCTCCTATAAGTGCTATTTTATCGCCTTTTTTTATATCAAAAGAAATATTGTTAAAAAGATTAAAATTAAAACTTTTAGATAAATTTTCTACTGTTAAAACGTCATTGCCACTTTCTTTTTTAGGAGATAGTGTAAGACGCATTTGAGCAGGTAAATTTTCTGGTTTTTCTATTTTTTCCATTTTATCTAATAATTTTTCACGACTTTCAGCTCTTTTTATAGATTTTTCTCTATTGTATGAACGTAATTTTTTAATAACTTCTTCTTGTCTTTTAATCTCTTTTTGTTGATTTAAATAATGTTTTAGCATTATCTCTCTATCAATTTGTTTTTTATTATAATAATCAGAGTAATTACCATTATATGTGGTTGCTTTTGTATTTTCAAGTTCTATAACTTTAGTTACTATTTTATTTAAAAAATATCTATCGTGAGATATAATAAACAATGCCTTAGAATATGATTTTAAAAAGGTTTCTAGCCATTGTATAGACTTTATATCAAGATGATTAGTAGGCTCATCTAAAAGCAAAATATCAGGTTCTTCTAATAAAATTTTGCCAAGGGCAATTCTTGTTTTTTGTCCACCAGATAAATATTTAATTTGTTTAAAAAAATCATCTTCTAAAAATCCTAAACCTTTTAAAACACCTTTTATACGACTGTTATAATCAAAAGTATTATTTTCTAAAAGATATGTAGATATTTTATCATATTCTTTTATTGTTAAATTAAGCTCTTCATCTTTACATATACTCATTTTTTTCTCAAGTTCTCTAAGTTTAAACTCCATATCTATAATATGAGAAAAAACTGTTAAAAGTTCATCAAATAGAGTATTTTCTTCATTTAAGTTAAGAGATTGAGAAAAGTAGCCAATTTTAGTATTTTTAGGCATTGTAATGTCGCCACTATCTTTAGATAACTCACCTACTATTATTTTAAATAAAGTAGACTTACCAGCACCATTTACACCAACAAGAGCAACTTTATCTTTTTCATTTATATTAAAGGATATATTAGTTAATACATTTGTTATACCAAAAGACTTATTTATATCATTACAAGAAAGTATCATTTTTTGCCCTCCTATATTAATTTTACCTTTAATAAATATATTTTAACAAAAAATGAGAGTTTTTAAAAGAGGAAACATTGACAAAAACAAAACAAAGTTGTATAATCTTTTTAATATTTAATAAAGGAATGGTGGTAATGGATAAAAAAGTTTCTTTAGCTGTTATAAAGCGTTTACCTAGATATTATAGATTTTTAGGCGATTTATTAGATGATGGTATAACAAGAATATCATCTAAAGATTTAAGTGATAAAATGAATGTTACAGCTTCTCAAATAAGACAAGACTTAAATAATTTTGGCTGTTTTGGACAACAAGGTTATGGATACAATGTTGAGCTTCTTTTTGAAGAAATAAAAAGTATATTAGGATTAAATAAAACATATAATCTAGTAATTTTAGGTGCTGGTAAAATTGGTCAAGCATTATTAAATTATGTAAAGTTTGAAAAAAGAGGCTTTAATTTTATTGGAATATTTGATGTAGACCCTAATATTATAGGTACTAAAATAAGAGGTTTAGAAGTAAAAAATATAAAAGATTTAGAAAAATTTACAAAAGAAAATAATGTAGATATAGCTGTATTAGCTGTTCCTAAAGCAAATGCATATGACATATATAAAAATGTTGTAGAATATGGTATAAAGGGAGTATGGAATTTTTCTAACACTGAGTTGGAAAAGGAAGACGGCGTAATAGTAGAAAATGTGCATCTTACAGATAGTTTGATGACATTAGCTTATAAATTTAATACTAGCTATGATTTTATAGAAGAATAATATAATACACTAATAAAAGTATAAAAGAAAATATAATTATTAAATATTTCTTTTATACTTTTATTAATTTTATAATTATAATTTAATATATTTAATTATTTTACATATTTAAAAATAATACTTTTAATATACTTACACAGTTATTTACACCTAAAGTGCTACTATTTAAAAATATATCATAACATTTTTTATTATCCCAATTTTCACCTACATAATAACCATAATAAGATGATAATTTTTTATCTTTTTTTCTTAAATATTTTTTACATTCTTTTAAAGAAAATTTATTATCTTTATTTAGATTTTTTATTCTATCATCATCTTTGGCGTATATTAAGACATTAAAACAATTTTTATAATCTTTTAATATATAGTTAGAGCATTTACAAAATATAATACAAGATTTATCTTGTGTTAATTCTTTTATTGCTTTACTTTTTTCTATAAAAACTTTATTTTGGATAGGAACAAAATCAGTTAAGTATGGTATAGTAAATCCTATGCAAAAATCGGTAGGAAAAGGACAAATTATTTTATTTAACTTCCAATCTTCTACTGTATAAAAAATATTTTCGCTAATGTTACTATTTTTAGATGCAAGTTTAATAATATCTTTATCATAAAATGGAATATTAAGTTCTTGTGACAATTTTTTAGCTATTAATTTTCCATTACTATTTTCTTCTTCTACTATTGCAAAAATAATATTTTTCATAAAACCACCTACAATTTTAAGATATTATATGTATATAATATTAAAAAATTTTTAATAATATAATTAGTATTTATAAATTTTTATTAATTTTGTAAAAGGAGTAAATATGAAAAAAAATACTAAAAATAAAAAAGACAATAAACCTAAAACTAAAGAGGAAATATTAAAATATGAAATAGCAGAAGAACTTGGACTTATGGATAAAATAAAAGAAGGTGGATGGAAAAGTTTAACAGCTAAAGAAAGTGGTAGAATAGGTGGGATAATGACAACTAGAAAAAAATTAATGAAAAATAAAGTAATAGATTAAATATTATAAAGACTGTCTATTTATAGATGGTCTTTAAATATGTTAAAATATAATAATAAATTATAAAAATAAGATTAAAACTACCAATTAATTTATATAAATTATAGGTATCAATTTACTTTAAATTTTATATTATTATGTGTAAAAGCACCCTAAGTTAGTAAATAATTTTTAAATATTTAAAATTTTTTGTAACAAAAATATAAGTGTTTAATATTATATATTAAGGAGATAAAAAACAGAAGAAATTAAGAATAAATTAATTAAATATATATTATAGATATTAAGAATTATTTTGAGGAGGATTTTAAAATGAGTGCTTTTGAAATTGAAAATGAATGTGGAGCTGCTTCACCAATTAGTGATAGAGTAAGAGAAGAATGTATTATTGCTTTAAAAGTTTACGATTTTTGTAGACAACAACAGTGAATTAATATACAACAAAAACAATAATATGTCATTATAAAAAACAATAATATTGTAAGTTGCTTTTTTTGACTAAATATATTATAATTTTTTACATACTCTAAAAAGGAGGATAAACCTATGAAAAAAATTATAGAAATACTTTTTGGTAGGGCTATAATATTATTAGTTGCTTTTTTTATACAAATAGCTTTAATAATATTTGTTGTATTAGAATTTCAAAGATACTTTTTTTATTTTTATCTTATAGGGATTTTATTTAGTATATTAATATTATTATTTTTAATAAATAGCAATATGAATCCATCATATAAAATAGCGTGGATTATACCTATAATGCTTTTTCCTCAACTTGGGTGGATATTTTATGCATTATTTAGTAGTGGTAGATTTAGCAAGGTTACTAAGAAAAAACAAAAAAGATATTATGCTAAGCATATAGATGACCTTTCTAGAGTTATATTAAAAGATAAAAATATACTCCATAAACTAGAAAAAGAAGATATTGTGGCTATGAGACAAGTTAAGTATCTTATTGATTATGGTGAAAGCCAGGTATTTGAAAATAGAGAAAGTAAATATTTTAAAATAGGTGAAGATTATTATAAAGCACTTTTAGAAGAACTTGAAAAAGCTGAAAAATTTATCTTTATGGAGTATTTTATAATATCTGAAGGTAAAATGTGGAACAATATACTAGAAATATTAAAGAGAAAAGTAAAAGAAGGTGTTGAAGTTCGAATAATATATGATGACTTTGGTTGTATAATGACTTTACCTAAAAATTATGACAAGTATTTAGAAGGATTTGGCATAAAATGTAGTATATTTAATCCAGCTAACTTAATATTTACTGTTATATATAATAATAGAACTCACAGAAAAATAACTGTTATAGATGGTAAAGTTGCATTTACAGGGGGTATTAATTTAGCAGATGAATATATAAACGAAATAGAACGTTTTGGACATTGGAAAGACACAGGAATTTTGATAAAAGGTGAAGGTGTTTGGGGATTTACCGTAATGTTTTTAAACATATGGAAATTTTTAAGAAAAGTAGATGAAAATTTTTTACAATATAAAGTAGAATATGATTATGAAGATTTGGATAGTGATGGATATATTGTACCTTTTAGTGATAGTCCCCTTGATAGAGAAATTGTTAGTAGCAATGTTTTTACTAGCCTTATAAATAATGCTACAAAATATATTTATATAAATACTCCTTACTTAATTATAGACTATGAAATGACATCAGCTCTATGTATGGCAGCTAAAAAAGGCGTAGATGTTAGAATAGTTACACCTTTTATACCAGATAAAAAGACCGTTTTTGAGGTAACTAGGTCTAATTATCAAACTCTTATAGAAAGTGGTGTAAAAATTTATGAATATACACCTGGATTTATACACGCAAAAAGCTTTGTAGTAGACGATAAATTTGCTGTTATAGGCAGTATAAATTTAGATTATAGAAGCTTATATTTACATTTTGAATGTGGAGTTTGGATATATAAATCTAAAACAATATTAGATATGAAAGAAGATTATCTAAAAACATTAGAACAATGTAGTATATATACATTAGAACAATGTTATAAAACTTCTCATATAAAAAAGTTACTTAGATCTGTATTACAAATATTTGCTCCATTGTTATAAAATATTATTAAAAATTTTGGAAAAAATATTGACATAATAAATAATATAAGATATAATATTAATGTTTTTATTGCCACTTTCAGATCCGTTAGCCCCGGGTTTCGAATATATGTAATAATTGATATTTCAAGGAGGAAACCATAAATGAGAACAACATTTATAGCTAAAACAGCTGAAATAGAAAGAAAATGGTATGTTGTTGATGCAACAGATAAAACTTTAGGACGTCTTGCTTCAGAAGTAGCTAGTGTTTTAAGAGGTAAAAATAAACCTATTTATACACCTTTCTTAGATACAGGTGATTTTGTTATCGTTATTAATGCAGATAAAGTGAAAGTAACTGGTAAAAAATTAGACCAAAAATTATATAGAAAACATTCTGATTATGTTGGTGGATTTAAAGAAACTACTTTAAGAGTTATGATGGATAAAAAGCCAGAAGAAGTTTTTAGACTTGCCGTTAAAGGTATGCTACCTAAAAATGCTCTTGGTAGAAAAATGCTTAAAAAACTTCATGTTTATGCAGGTGCTGAGCATAATCATCAAGCTCAAAAACCAGAAACTTTAGAATTTAATTTTTAGGTGTATAGGAGGGTAAAAAATGTCAGCAGCTAGATATTATGGTACTGGTAGAAGAAAAAGCTCTGTAGCTAGAGTATATTTAGTACCAGGTAATGGAAAAATAACTATAAACAAAAGAGATATAGATGAATATTTTGGTCTTGAAACTTTAAAACTTATTATTAGACAACCATTAGAATTAACTAGTACTACTACTAAATTTGATATTTTAGTTAATGTTAAAGGTGGAGGTACTACTGGTCAAGCAGGTGCTATAAGACACGGTATCTCTAGAGCGTTAATTCAAGCAGATAGTGATTTAAGACCTTCTCTTAAAAAAGCTGGGTTCTTAACAAGAGACCCAAGAATGAAAGAAAGAAAGAAATATGGTTTAAAAGCAGCTCGTCGTGCTCCACAGTTCTCAAAACGTTAATTTTTTACAAATTATTTAATATTTATTACCCCAGAAATCCAGTATTTCTGGGGTTTTTGATTGTCGCCGAACAGGCTTGATATAAACCACCAGCTATGCTGGTGGTAGATAAAAACTCTTATAGAAAAGTAGAAAC
>CALWOZ010000027.1 GCA_944383305.1 uncultured Clostridia bacterium
TGGAGCAACATTTAAAGTTGTATTATAGTCATTAACAGTAGCGCTTGTGCTACCAATACTAACTTTAACTACTTGACTAGCAAATACACTACTAATACTACCTATTAACATACTTGTTGTGATTAAACCACTTACTAATATTTTCAGAAACCTTTTCATAAAGATACCCCCATAATATATATAAATTAAATATTTTTAATAATTATTTGTCTTTATATATAATACCATATTTTAGTAAATCTTACAAGTATTTTTTATTAAAAAGCCTTTATTTATCAATGTTTTCTGTTATTATTTTTTTGATTTTGTCTTATTGATAAATCTTTGTTTTTTAATTGATTTTGTTTTTCTCTTATTTTTTCATTTATACTAAATTTTTCAGTTAAAAACTTATCTAAATTGTTTTTTAATTGAGTGTTTTCTTCTTGCAAATCTTCAATTTTTTTATTTAAAAGTTTATTTTCAATTTTTAATTCTTGAAGTTCTAATTTTAAATCAGTATAATTTTTATTAAAAGTATTTATGTGTTCAATAGTTTTATTTATATCAAGTTCTTTTTGAGAAAGACATTCTTTTTTATACTGTTCTTCTTTTATACTATTTTTTATGTAGTTAATGTCTTTTCTTATATGACCATCTTCGGAAAGCATAGAGTTTATCTCTTTGTTGTTATTACTATATTTTTCAATTAGTTTATTTTTTTCATTTTCTATTTCTTCGTATGTAATATCAATACCTATTTTGTCTAGTAGTTTTTCAATAATTAAACGATTTTTTATTTCATCATCATTTTTAATTTTTTCTTCAATGCTAAGTTTATTTTCTAAATTGTAAAATTCATTGGGTAATGTATAATTTTTTTCACAAAGCATTGTATTTATAATAAAGGCATAAAAAATTATTGAAAATAGCAAAAGTTTAGAACTTGCAATAAATTTAATAGACCTATTAAAAAGATTATATTTACATCTTCTATATTTTTCTTTAATTTTTATATATTCATATGCAAATATACATAATACACTTGGTATTAATATCATAATAGCTAAACAAATATCATATATTGATATTTTATAAAAAAAATATAAACTAAAAGACATAGCAACGTGTAATAAAAATAAAAAAACTATTACAACAAAAAGGATATTTTTAAGAAAAAACTTATTAAATGAAGTATTTAAAAATTTATCTTTTTTTAAATATAAATACTCTAAAATAAGTCTTATAACAAAAAAACTTATACAAATTATTAATAAAAGTAATGTTAATGTAATTAAAACCATATTAATTTTTCTTAAAAATTTATCTACTGAACTATATAAGTTTGAAAATATAGGATAGATTAAACCAAAAATTTGAGAAATAGATAAGATTATCGTAATAATGATTAATATTATCTCAATTCTTGATTTTTTTCTTATTTCAATATTTTTATTTCTTTTTTTATAGTTATAACACTTCATATAAAAATCTCCTTAAAGTCTTTTTTATTAAAATTTTAAGGTAAAAAACATATTTTGTAAATAATTTTAATAGTTAGTAAATAAATTTTTAAATCCTTTCACTAAATATTGAAAAAATATTTTTATATTTGAACTGCTTGAACAACTAATCTTTCTGTTGGTTTATCTTCTATACAAGTAATCATTGTTATTCTATTATCTTGAGTATCTTCAAGGTATGAAAAGTCTGTTTCTTTTATACTTGTTTTAACAGTTACTTTATATGTTCTAGTTCCAAAGTTAGTACGATATGTTACTATATCTCCTATATTAACATTTTTTAACTGCCTAAAATCTATTTTATAATCACGGTTGTGAGCTGACAGTCCAACGTTTCCATTAAATATAGGAGTTTGAGTAAAATGTCCTACTGCACTTTTCATTACAGTAAGCATTTCTGCATTATCCCTTGCGTCTTTAACTGGGAAATCTTTTATATTTGTTCCTTGTACCGTTAAATAGCCTACAACACCGCTTGGGAGTGCCGTTGGGGTTGGCAATGGGTTAGTTTTGTTTGTTTTAACATTTTGTGTAACATTATTCATATCCCAATTATTAACTTCTAATGCTTTTGAAAGCATTGTAACGGCTTCTGCTCTTGTAATATATGTATTACCATTAATTAAGTTATTATCATAAATGTCTATAACCTTACTTGCATAAAGATTATTAACATCATTAAGTACCCAACTAGGTATTTTTTCTGTGTCTGTATAAGGCAATTGTACTTTATCATAATCACTATTTCTAACAAGCATAGAAGTTATTTTTATCATTTCAAACCTTGTTATTTTATTGTTAGGCTTGAATGTTCCGTCTTTATAACCACTTAAAAATCCATTTTCAGTAGCTTTTTTTATAGCATTTGAAAACCAGCCATTACTATCACTAAATGATATTTCTTCAAACTTTAAGTTTATATTAAAACTTGATAATATTTGAGATATTTCTGCTCTTGTTATGGTGTTATTTGGCTTAAATGTGCCGTCTTCATAGCCTGTAATATAGCCTTTTTCTGCAAATTTTTCAATGTATTCTCTGCCTTGAATAGTTGCTATATCACTAAAGCTATTAGCAAATACATTACAATTCATAACACTAGCAAATATCATTGTAGCCAAAGCTATATTTTTTGTGTTATTTTTCATTTTTTTTATTCTTGTATTTGTACTTTTTTTGCTTGTAATTATTTTTTTCAAATTTACTACTCCTTTCTTGTTTTTCTTTATTTAATTTTGTTGAATATATTGATACTACTGTTACAATAAATAATATAATTAATACTACAATACATATAATAAATAGCTGATTTTCTAATATTTTATTGTTTTCTTTATTTGTATTGAAAATATTTTCAATACTAGTATTTTCAATATTAGTATTTTCTAATTTGTTATTTTGTAGTTCATAGTAAACTGTAATAGTTCTACTTTCTACAATAGTTTTTTCAAGGTTACCTATATAATTTACTGTCGCTTTATAATCTTTTACAACTTCTTTAGTATTAGGTATTCTTTTAGTATATGTACCACCATATTTACATACTGCATTGTAAATATCATTTGAATTTGTTTTTATAAAATTAGCTTATAGTAACTTTAAATATGTACCATTTTTTTCTATTGTTTTTGGAAGTAAACTATAATCATTTGAAATCAATCCATAGTATGTTTTATCTTCATACATTGTATATTTTTCATTAGTATATGTTGTTATATTTTCAACTTTGTTTTTTGAAATATTAAGGCTTTTTTCATCTAACTTTAATACACCATTTAGATTATCTTTATTATAGTTTAATTCTTTTTCAAAAAGATTAATAGCATTTATTTTTTCTTTCTCTGTTATAATCTTTTCAATAGGCTCTATTTTTTCTAAAGTTTCAGTTCGCTTTTTTTCGTCAACTTTAATATCTATTTTTTTATAGATTTTATTATTGTAATCTATTTCATTTGGTATTAAATCTTCATAATTATTAATACTTCCATCAAATCTATAAGTTTGTATAACTGTTTCTTTAGTTTCTATTGGTTCTACTTCTACAAGATTATTACCAAAAACAATATTAGTGTTTAATAAAAAGGTGCATATAAAAATAAAAAATTTTATCATTTTTATACCTCCTTACTCAATGTCTTTATTCACTAAACCGTCAAGGGTTTCATCTTCATTAGTAATTTTAGGGTTATTTTCTATCTCATCATCTTCGTCATCATATTCATCATCAAAAGTATGATTTTTAGATTTACCTTTAGATTTATTGTAAATTAAATAACACATTAATCCTATAAATACTATAAATGCGACTATTTCTATAAATCCAAAATTTGAGCTTTTTTCTGTTTTTACTTCTTCTTCAATAAGAGCTTCAGTAGTTATTTCAGTAGTTATTTCTTTAGTAGTTGTTTCTGTTGCTTCATAAATAACTGCATTTTGCCCAGCAAGCTCTATTAAATCTATTTCATTAACAGATTTTAGAAAATATACATTTTCATTTGAACTATTTTTATCTATAACTAAATAAAATGTAGCTCCATTTGCTGTTGTTATAGTAAAAAACTCTCTTGTTCCGTCTTTTATTAATTCTTTTACTGTACCTTGACCTTTTTCTAACTCTTGTATAGGTTCAGTAACTTCTTCTCCAAAAGTATTTAACGGTAGCATTAAATTTAATACTACCGTTAGTAAAATTAATATTTTTTTAATCAAGGTTATTAGCTCCTTTCTTGATTATCAATATTATTATTTGAAATATTATTGTAATAATTTTTATTATTATGATAATTATTATGTTTATGCAGAATATCTTTATTTTCTAAAAGATTTTTCAAATCTTCTATACTTATATTTTTTTCTTTTATTTCAAATAAGATTTGTTTATCTAATTCTTTTTGAATTTCCTTTTCAAGTTTATTATTTTCTTTTTGTAAAGTTTTAATTTTTTCTTGAAATTCAAAGATTTTTTCGTCATTATTTTGTTTTTTTAATTTAAGTTTTTCAAGTTTATTTGCTATTTTTATCACTCCCTAAATCTTGATTATTTCTTGCAATAAAATATATAGGGTTCATAAATTCTCCTAAATTATCATACAGTTCTAAATGTAAGTGATTTCCTGTACTATCTCCAGTAGTTCCTACAAATCCTATTATATCTCCTTGTTTAACTTTTTGCCCTTTAATAACATTTAATTTCTGTTGGTGTGCATATTTACTTACATATCCGTCATCGTGTAATATTTCTACAATATTACCATAACTACTTGAAAAGTTAGCTCTTGTTACAATACCGTCTGATATGGCAAGTATTGGTGTACCACCAGCCATACCTATATCTAACCCTTTATGTAGTTGTAACTCTTGTTGATTAGAAGTTGGATTTATTCTATAACCTATGTAGGAAGTTATATAATGTTCATATTCTATTTGAAATGGACTTCCATAATACATATATCCACCTTTATTTTTATGTAATTCAAGAAAATAAGTAAGTTGTTCTGGTGTTAGAGTTTCTTCTATTATTTGTCTTAAACTTTTATTTTCTAAATATTGAATTTTAATTAATTCTTCCAATACTTTTTTCATATTTTCATCAAAAACAAAATCTCCAAAATTAGTAGTTAAAAAGCTAGATAAATCTATTGGATTATGATTTATTATTTTTCCATTATTATACTCAACTTTAGCTTCCATTTCTCTATAATATAATTCTGCTTTTTGTATTTCATAAATATTTCCACCTTGATTTATGCTTGAAAAAAACAAATAGAAAAATGACATTAAAAATAATATTAAAAATAATACAATACATATTAATATTCCTTTTAAAGATAATATAATAGTTAAAGGACTAGATTTAAAAGCTAAAATGTTACTAACTGTATTTTGTACTCTTTTAACAACATTGGCTTTATTTATTTTTTTAATCATCATTTTTTTATAAGCGTTTTTTTGTGGTAAATTTTTAACTGCCTTTTTATAGTCTGTTTTACTATCTTTAAATTGAACTTTTAAGTTATTAATAGTTTGTTTTCTCTGTAAATTATTTATTTTATTTTCTAACTTATTATATTTTTTTATTTTTCTAAAATTAGAGTTGCGGTTAAAATGTATTAAATTTCTTTCAATATTTTTTTCAAAAAAGTGAGTAGCTTTAACTGTTGTATTATTATCTTCATCTTTTGAAACTTGGCTGTGTAATTTACCACGAATTGTATCATTTAATCTATGATTAACTCTTTTAATAGGCGAATGATTATATTGGAAGCCTTTTTCCTTTAATTTAGGAATTATTATCTTATTTTTTAGTATTGGTTCTAAATTATTTTTGTCTGTTACTTTTTTGACTTCTCTAAATTGTAAAGTATAAGTTTTTTTAATTTTATCTTTTAATTCTGATTTTTCAAAATTTAACTTATTTTTTTTAACTTCAATTTTTAAATTTTTTAAATCTGTTTTAAGTTCATTTATAGTTGGTTCTTTTTCTTCTTCTAAATTACTTTTTGAATTTACAGAATTACTAAAATTTAATTTTTCATCTTTATCATTTTCTTCATAATTAATGTCATAATCATCTTTTAAATTTTTGTTTTTTAATTCTTCTAACTTAATATTTTTATCATCTAATAAATTTTTATAATATTCTTTTTTTACATTTGAATTAAACCTTTGTTTATTTTGATTAACATTAAGTTTGTTACTAAAGTCTTCTTTAATATTTATATGTTCTTTAAGGTTAAAATCTTTTTTATTTATTTTATTAAAGTTTTCTTTAGATTTAACTTCATTTTTTAAATTAAAGTTTTTATTTTTTATTTCGCTTTTTAAATTATAATTATTATCAAATTCAACTTTTTGATTATTTAAGCTGTAATTACTAAAATTTTTACGTTCAATTTCTTTTAATAATCTTTTTTGTATATTCTTATTATTTTTGTTACTTTTTATTTCTTTTGTTTTGTCATTAAAAGAATTATTATTTTTCAACAACTTAGAGTTATCATTATTGTTAAGTTTATGAGTATTATTTTTATCAATAAAAGAAAAATTATTATTTTTAGACTTTAAAGAATTTTTTTGTTCTTTATCTTTTTTATTTTGGTTCATAAAAATAAATCAACTCCTAATGAACACTTAATATACTATCTGCTATTCTTTTTGTTTGAAATAACATAAATACAAGCGTTAAGTTTATTCCTAAAATTTTTATTAAAAATAAAGTTAAACTTTCTTGTGTACCAACATCAACAGCTATGCTTGATAGTGTACCACGATAAATAGCTATTACAACCATTATAAGCACAGCTTGCAAAGTAACAGCTCCCATTGATTTAACAAAATTGAACCCTGTATTGCTTAAATCTCGATTAAAAAATGTAGAAAAGGGTATAGGTGCAATAGATATTCTCATAAATATTTCAATAAATCTTCCTAAAATAACTATTTGAACCATCACTCTTACAAGCCATATAATTATATAAGCTAATATTAACATTAAAAATACACCAAAAACTTGGCTTAACTCCATTGTTTTCAAAGTTTCTTCAAATTTGGTTATATCTCCATTTAGATTGGTTGTATTTTTATCAAATAAAACTAATGCTTTATCAACTGTTGTTTGGCTTATGTTAATTATAAAATTTGTTATTTCAAAAGAATTTATTACTAAAATTACTGCAAAAACACTTGTTATTATAAAAAAGTAATATACTTTTAATGGATTTTGCATTTCTCTTTCATCTAATAGTGACTTACATAAATTTGTAACTAATACTATTGTAAGAAGTAATATACCTATTGGTAATACTACATTTTTTGAAAAACTTTCAAGTAGGGTAAAAATCTGCCCATTAAAACTTTCTGGACTTTTTACAAGCTCTGCCCCAACTTCTTCAGAGATTTTATTTATATACAAAAATATTTCTTTTAAAAAATTTGCTGAAATACCAGATAGAAAGTTTTTAATAGTTTCATCTAATCCAAACACTTTATCACAACCTATCTATTAGTTAGGTAAGTAGCTTTGCAACCAATCAATTAAAGGTTTTGCTCCAAACATCATTATTAGTCCACTTGCTAATAATTTAATACCTGTTATTTTTGCTTGTGGGTTATTTTCTGAAACTGATTGAAAAATTTCAATAGCTCCCCATACAGCAACCCCAGCACCTACAAATTGTAATGCTTTTGTTAATAAATTAAAAATTTGTGTAACATCTCCCATATTTTTTAAATCTCCTTTTTATTTTAATATTTCGTGTGGCTTAGTAGTCATAAGTTTATAAAGTTCTGTATCTTTTTGGAATTTATCTACGAATGGTATCATAATACTTCCATATTTAATTAAACCACTGCCTGCTTGACTATCTGTTATATAACTTAATTGAGTAGGGGATATATTAAGATACCTTGCTAGTATTTCTCTATCTCCACCACCTTGATTAAGCATACATATAAAGTCGCTGTTTTCAAAAATGGAAGCAATTTCAGGACTTGCTAGAAAGTCCTTTACATTCTGTGTTAATCCCGTTGGAATTCCACCATATTTACGTTGTCTTTTCCAGTTTTCTATGGTATAATTAGCTGTTTGTTTTTCTTTTAATTGTAGATGAATTTCGTCCATATATGTACGAGTAGCTACTTTTAAATTCCTATTTCTAGTAACTTTGTTCCATATTTGGTCTTGCACAACTAACATACCAACTTTTTTAAGTTGAGTTCCTAATTCTTTTATATTAAAAGAAACAAGCCTGTTGTTTAAATCAACAGTTGTTCTATTGTTAAAATAATTAAAGTTACCTTTAACATATATTTCCAAAGCAACAGCTAGATTTTGAGCTTCTAATTCCTTTTGATTTTTTATTAAGTTGTATAAATCAATTAATAAAGGAATATTTTCATCTTTAGGATTTGATATATAAGGCTGATAAACTAGCTTTACACATCTATCAATAATTGATTTTTCAATAGGACTAAGTCCTGTTGAGAATATTTGTTCAAAAAAAGCCAATAAAAAATCACTCTTTAATGACAAAGGGTTATCATCATCAGAGTAATTTAAGTTAATATCCATTATGTTAATGTAGTCTTTAGAGTTAGGACTAATATTTATTACTTGACCCTCAAAAGAATTTACAAGTGGGGAAAATTCATTTTCTGGGTCTGAAATAATAATATCATCATTTGTAGATAACATTATATTAGTTATTTCTCTTTTTGCCATAAATGACTTACCACTTCCAGGTGTTCCTAAAATAAGTCCATTAGGATTTTTAAGCTCTTTTCTATCAGCTAAAATAATATTATTAGATAGAGCATTTAAACCATAATAAAGGCTCTCTTTACTTTCAACAAGTAGTTCTTCTGTTGTAAATGGAACAAATATGGCTGTTGAAGTTGTCATTAAGCTACGTTGTATTTTTATTAAATTATTCCCAATAGGTAAACTTGAATTTAAAGCCTGTTCTTGTTGATAATTTAGTTGTTTTAATTTTAAGCTATGTTTTTGTACTATGCCTTTTAAGTAGTTATTTACATCTTCAAGTTCAGATTTATTTTTACCAAAAGTAGTAATTATAATAGTTGCTAAAAATAAATGTTCATTTCTACTTTTTAAATTTTCCCAAACATTAGTAGTTTCTTCTATATTTTCCTGTAACTCTAAAGGTAAAATATCCATATCATACCTATTAGCAAATGCTTTTTGTTGATTTTTTATTTTTTGAGCTTCAACTTCAACTTTTTTCTTTTTAGCAATTTCTATTGCTTTTGACTGCTCAAAAGGTACTAAATGAATATTTACAAGTAATTTTTTATCTACTTCTAATAAATCAGCTAATATTCTATCTTCCATTTCATTTACATTTATTTGTAAATAAAATGTAGAAGCTAATTCTTTATCTAATTCAATATTTGATTTATTATTTTTGCTACTCATAGGAGAAATAAAGTCTTTTGTCGTTAATCCAGTATTTGCAATTAAACTAAAATCAAAATTAAAACTTTCATCTTTATTCAAAATATTATGTAATAGTTCTAATCTTTCTACACCGTTTAAACTTTCAGCAAAAACTCCCATTGTTTTAAAATTGTTTATAACATCAAGTTCAATACGGTCAAGACTTTGTTTAGCTTTTTTATAGCTATCTTCTTCAACAGCAAATGTTAAATATTTTAATTTGATAATGCCATTATTCCCTTTTTCTAGTTGACTTTTTAGCATTTGATAGTATTCTTTTCTTAAATATTCAATATTATCATCTTTAGACTGTATATGAATTTTTTCTAAAAGTTCATTTCCATTAGTTTTATTGTTAAAAAAGGTTAATTGAATTTTTATTTTTTCGTTAAAATAATTTAAGAATTCACAATAAGAATTAAATATATTAGCTTTATCTTCATTGTTAGCCAACATATAATTAATATCAAAAAATTTTATAGTTTTTGAATATGTGCTCCCAATTTTACAAATCCCATTTTTTAAAATTTCATCAAAAACTAGCATACTTTGAGTGCTATCTCTTGGATTTTTTTCACTAATTAATTTATTAATTCTTTTCTTTTGCTCTTTAGTTAATTTTATACCTTTTAACTTTTCATAATCAATATTTCTCTTTTTAGAAAAAAATAACATAGTTCAACTCCTTTATTTTTTTATAAATTTTTCAATTTCTTTTGATAATAAACCTTTATTATAAAAGTTTTCTGTTTTATAAACTTTAGGCTTATTATTTTTATAAAAATAAATAATATTTTTTATTTTATCTTCTAAATAAACACCGTCATCTTCATAATATCCTAAAAATAAAATAGGAAATATAATAATAAAGCTAATATACATAGATATTTCAATTCCTACTATATTTTTTAATTTGAAAAATATGAAGAATATAAAAAAACCAGCCATTGATATACTAATTAGCTGACGTTTTGTAAAATTTAAGTATTTTTCTTTTATTTTAACTATGTCTTTTGGCACACTAACATATGCCATATTATCACTCCTTAATTATATTGTCATCAATATTATCAATATCTACTGACAATACTACAACATCATTTTCATTTAGAGAAAGTTCATTATTATTTATTTCTTCTAAATGCTTTTTAACATCAAAAAAGTTTCTCTTATTATAGTCAAGTAAATTTTTATATTGACTATGTTTTTCAATATTAAATTTTTTAGATAGAAAAGGACGAGTACCCCTTATTCTAACTATACATTTATCATTATCAAGTACAGCAAGTTCATCTTCTGTTAAAAGTTCTCTACCTGTTTTTTGATAATTTGTACTATAAGAATAACTACTACCTTTACTATCCGAATTGGTAAATAAGTCAATAGTTTCCTTGCCTAAAGTTTTAGAAATATCTTCTAAAGTTGATTTTTCTCCACCACCTAAAAAAACAAAAGTATCACAGTTACCGATAATAGTTTCATCTTTGCCGTCTTTGTACATACTTTTTAATTGACTTTTAGTTTGTAAAATAGGGCAAGCACTAATTCCTCTACTTCGTATAGTAGCTATAAGTTTGTCAAAGTTAGGTATCGTACCTATGTTTGCAAATTCATCAAGTAAAAAACGTACTGAAATAGGTAATCTTCCATTGTATACATTATCTGCTTTTTCACAAAGGAGATTAAAAAGTTGAGTATACATAATGGATATAATAAAGTTAAAAGTAGGATTTGTATCAGATAAAATAACAAATAATGCTGTTTTTTCATCTCCTATTTTATCTAGTTCCATATCGTCTTTAGAAGTCAATTCATTTAAAGCTGTTGTATCAAAAGGGGATAGTCTAACACCACAAGACACTAATATACTTTGTAGAGTTTCTTTAGCACCATTTCTATATTTATTGTACTGACGGACTGCAAAATGACTTGGGTTTTCTTTTTCTAAATCTTCCATTAATAAATCAACAGGATTTTTTTCTTCAACAGTATCTCCTATTTTACAGTTATTTACTAATAGAATAAGACTTTCCATATTTTTCTCTTCTTCTTCACACTCATAAAAAATATATCCTACAAGTGCATTATAAAGCATTTGTTCAGCCTTTACCCAAAAATCTCTTTGTGTGTCCCCTTGAGTATTACTTATTAATGTTTCAACGAAAGTTAAAATATCAACTTCGTTTTTAATATACATAAAAGGGTTGTAGTGCATTGATTTTGTAAAATCAATAGTGTTTAAAACTTTAATTTTATAGCCATTATCTTTTAACATCTTGCCACATTCAAGAAGTAAAGTGCCTTTTGGGTCAGTCACTACATAACTTGAGTGCATCTGCATTAAATTAGGCTTTACAAAAAATCTTGTTTTACCACTACCAGAACCACCGATAACAATAACATTTTGATTTCTAGCATATTTTATATTTTTAGGTCTATTTATTGTTATGTGTTCTGTTTCACTTAATAAAATATTTTGCTCAAATATAGGGTCTATATAAGGTTTAATATCTTTTGTAGTGCCCCAACTAGCAGAGCCATATTCAATTCCATTTTTTAATTTTCTTTTTTTCCTTGAAGAAAATAACAATACACAAGTAAAAAATATTACTATGCTTAAAGATATATCTGATTTATTCAAACTAATGATACCACCTTTAGTAAATATAAGGTGTATATTATCTATTGCATAATTAATTTTACTTAAATTATCTTCTACTGGACTTATTCTAACTATAAAACAAAACTTATTTAAAAATATAAAACTTAATATTAAAAATATTGTTAAATAACCTTTTTTGCCAAATTTAGAAAATTTATTTATTAAATTTTTATAAACTTTAATAAATTTTTTAAAATATTTATTATTATTAAGTTTTTCTATATATTTTTTTATTTTCTTTATATATTTATTTTTAGCCACAAAAAAACCTACCTTGACATTTTATTAGTTTGTTTTTGTTTCCTTTCTTTTTTCATTTCTTTGACAATTTTTTGTTTTTGTTTGATTTTTTCAAATATACTAATAGACTTTTTATTTTCTCTTTTATTAATTTCCGCTCTGAGTTTATTATAAACTTGTTCGTATATTTCAGCTTTTCCACTATTAAAGAAAAAAGTATATTTATTTGTATTTTTATCATAAACTAAAGCATACTTTAAGCCACAGTCTTTAGCAATTTTTTTAAATATTCTAAAATCATTATTATTTAATTCTAAATTTTCTAAATCAATTTTAGAAATAGAATTTTCAGATTTTGCAAGACTTTTAAGTGACTTTTTGGGACTTGAGGTGACAAGTTTCCAAGAATTTATCAATAAAAATTTTATAGTTTTAGCTAAATTTTTTAAAGTTATTTTTGAAGCTTCAAAAGAAATTTCAGCAATTTTTTTATTATGTTCATCTTGGATTGCCATTATATACCACCATATCCATACATATCACTTTTTACCCAATTACTATAATAACTATCCATTGTAGTTTTTGCATTATACAATGTTGATAATAAATAGTTTTTCATATTTATTATTTTATGTGTAGTTTTGTCAATACAATTTAGTATATATTCAATTTCTGATAAGCCCATTTTTAATATTCTGGATTTAAAAATAGCTGTTGATACTTCATTGCCTTTAGATATTTTTATAGTATCTTTTTTATTTGTAACAATCTCTAGCATTATTTCTAATATTTCATCAAGTCTGTCTTTATTAATCATTTTGTATTTGACAGCTTCCTCATAATATATATTTTCCTTTAATATTTCTTCATAATATTTTATTTCTTGTTCATCTGTAACCTTATGCTCATTATTACTAATATTATCATTTTTGATTATTTCTTGATTATTATTAATAATACTGTCATTAACAACACTATTTTTAATAACACTATTATTAATGTCACTATTATTAACAACATTATTTTTGCTTTTTGAATTTCCTAGGTCTAAAATTTCCGCTATTTTTTGAGGGTAAATAAGATTAGGTTTGCCTAATCCTTGTCTTTTTGCTGAAATAAGTCCATAGGATTTTAATTCTTTCATAATTTTTATTGCAGTTGTTAAACAACAGTTTAGTTCTCTTCTAACTTCTTCATTTGTGAAGATAATGTAAATATTTTCTTCTTCATCTAGCCAGTTGTTTTTGCAAGATAATTTAACCCTGTCTATTATTAAAGCATATAGAGTTTTAGCTTCTACCGACATTTTTTTGTATTTATCAGTTTTAAAAAGAAACTTAGGTAATTGATAAAAGCCTTTTATTTGTGATATATCTTCTCTTTTTAACATAATAGTCCTCCTTTATTTTATATATTCTTAATCAAAAATAACTAATTTTTTAATACAAATATCTTTTTCTGCTATTGAAAAATCAATTAGTTCAAAAGTTTTCAGTTCTTCTAAACATCTTAATATAACTTTTTCTGTCATATCATTAGTATTAATTTCTTTTCTTAATAAATTTAAGTTCACTATTTTATCATTTTTTTCAAATTTATTTAAGACAAATGTGTATAATACTTTACTTTTACAACTCATTTTTTTTAGATTATTATCTCTAAATAAAATTTTTGGAATTAATAAATAGTCCATAATATAAAATTCTCCTTTCAATTTTGTTATTTAATAATAATATTGTGAGTGTATACAGACAGCTATTGCTTCATAAAACGGCGATAAATTTCTACCGAATAAGTTTTCCCTTATTATTAAGTCTTGGCAACTATAATAAAATAGCTTTTAATATGTATATCTTTATTAAACACACACAATAAATAAAGATTTCTCGCTCTATTACTATAAAAATCACAAAAATAGTAATGTCGTGGCGTACAACTAAAACTGCTCGTTAATAATAATTGTATCTGTATCTTACTCTATTTAATTTTCAATGTTCACTAGCCATTATTGGCTCTTAAAAACTTATAATGAATTTATTTTTAGAAAGAGGGATATATTATTAAATTCATTATAAGTTTTTAACAACAAAAAAAGCTCTTTACCCCTTGTTTTAAGGGAAGTTTTACTTCCCCAAAACAATTGGTAAAGAGCCTATTAAAATTTATTAACAAATCTTTTAAAGTATTAAAAAGTAAAAAAATATAATATAAAATTATATTTTTTTACTTTTTAATTTTATATTTATTAATAAACAAATATATTTAGTATTTCATCTAATAGCATATTTTCTTTTTCAATATATATAATTTTACCATTATCTATAAATACTAATGTTGGTATACTTTTACTATCAAATGGTCGAAATAATACTTTTTCTATGTCATATATAACATTCAAATTATATTTTTCAAAATATTTTTTAGCTTCTTCTTTATCTTTATCTATACTAATAAACAATATTTCAAAAGGTAATTTTTCAAATTCATTTGATATTTTCAATTCTTCTAATTGCTCTTTACAATAATTACACCAACTTGCTCCAAATATTATTAATTTTTTACTTTTATCAATATCATTAAATTTATAACAATTTGGTAAATTTTCATAATTAATATCTTTAAATATAATATCTTTATTATCTAAATATACTCTATTTAAAGTTTCATATGAAATATAAGCAGTATTATCAATCAATTCAAATTTATAACTTTTATCATAATTGTTCTCATTATCAAAAAGGATATCTAACTTATCATTTTTAACTGTAATAGATTTTAAATTACTATCCCAAATTACATTATAATTAAAACTTTCGAAAAAATTTCTTAAAGTTATATTAGATATAAATAATTCATCTGCCCTTATACTTGTAAATGTATATACTAGATTTAATATTAATATAAGTAAAAAAATATTTATTTTTTTTAAATCTAACATACCTAAATTATATTTTATTCATACACGTAGCATCTTTCACCATAAACTTGTATACATTCTTCAATTTTTACTTTTCCACCAGGAAAATACACAGCACAATATGCTTTTCCGTTTGAGTCTTTATAAAAATCAAAATCTATAGCATCTGGATATTTTTCTCTAATAGCAACTAAAGCTGCTCTTATAGTACTATTATCATAATCAAATAATTCTTCTTCGGATACTTTTTCTAAACTATCTAAATTAATTACTTTTCCTGATGTAGTATAATATATACTTTGAGCCTCATTAGAATCTGCAGCTAATGCACTTACTACATTTACAGACATTAAACTTCCTATAGCTAAAATACTTAATACACATTTTTAAATAACATATAATACACTCCTTTATTATTTTTCTACTAAAATTTTACCATCTTTTACTTCTATACCAAGTTCAATAAAAATTGAATTTTTACCACTATTTTTTAAATTATTTCCAGATAATATTACAAATACTTGTCCATTATCTAATAATTTAATATTTATTATTTCTACATTTGAATACTTATCATATATAGAAACTAAATTATTTTTATATTCCTCTAAATTACAATTATAATTAACTTTTATATATTCTTGTAAATCCTGTAAATTATAATTCATTAAATTTCTGTTTTCTATAGAATAATCTTCTATTTCATTAATGTTTAAGTTTTCCTTTATAATATTTCTATCATGAAAAGTTTTATTATTATTTATATTTTTTGAAGTTTTTGAAATTTCTAATAAGTCAAGTAAAAATAATTCTGTATTTAAAAATACTTTTTCATTATCTATATTAATATAATATTTATTTTTATATGTACTTATATTATATCCTAAATCTAATAATACCTCAGCTTTTATATAGGCTTTATTATTTAATAATTTATAATAGTAAGTATTAGTATTTTTCTTTAAGTTATAATTTGATTCATAAACAAAATTTATAATTTTACCATCTTTTTCAAACTTCAATAAATTATCATTATTAGAAATACTTTTAAATCCAAGATTTTTAAATGTATCATTTAGTGGAATATAATTATTTTCAATAGCTTCTCTATTTATACTTCTATTAATTAGTATATCGTTTTGCATTAATGTGTTTGCAAAAACACTTGAGCTATTAATTTGTATTAATCCTATTAAACTTAATGGTATAATAATTTTTTTATAAAATTTAATATATTTCACCTTCTTATAATGTATATTTATATAAACCTCATTTAGAGTATTTATATCTAATTGAATTATTTATCTTTCCTAGTATTAACATTATACCATTACATAATAATGAAATGCAAATACAAGCAGAAAGATTTATTTTATTAAATATTAGATTTATATATAAAACAATTAAAACTATAATTAAATTTCTTATTGTTCTTTTTGTATAAATTTTAATTTCAATTTTATCTAGTAATTTATTTTCATCTTCAATAGGTGAAGAGATAAAATTGTAAAACTAGATATTATAGATAAAAATATAATTAATAACAACTTTTTAACAATTTTATTTTAATACGTATAAACACTTATTAACATTAGTACATAATTATAGCATTTTAATTTTGTTCTTGTGTAGTATCCACCAGTATAAACTCTTGTATATATTATGTATCTATAAATAATATAACTTAAAATACCTTATTAAATAATATATTTATTAAATCTATTATTATAAACAGCATTTATTTAAAGTCATAACTATATATTTTGTATTTTCTTTTTTTATTATGTTATTATTTGTAAGATTATTTATTAATATTTTGTTAAAATTTATACATTATATTATTATTTTATTCATATAATAACATTATTTTTAAAAAAATAGTATATCGTTTATGGAAAAAATAATTTTCTAGAAACGATATACTATTTTATATTATTATGTTATATAATTATTAAGTATTATAATTTATAGTAGGAAAATATTATGAAAAAAATCAAAAATGCCATTTTATTTATTTTTGTTTTTAGTTTATTAATTTTAGATGATATTTGCCTCAATACAATTGTCTAATAAATTTCCTAATAAACATACCATATCTACTGAAGAAATATTTAAATCATATATAATATTTATGTCAGTTTTTGTAATAATTAAGTGTTTTCTAAATATATCAGTATTATTTAATTTATTTATGTACTTTAATACTTCTTCATAATTTATACCTAAAATTAATTTATTTATAGAAATATATTTTTTTGCATCGTGTTTTAATAAGTTTAAATTTTCAAAATTTTCTTTTATTGATTCAAACTACTCTATATAATTTAAATATTTTTGTTCTAATATATTTTTTCTTTTTTTAATATTTTTTAAATATTCTATTAAAACATTTTCAACCTCAACACAACAATCATTATCATCATCTACAATAGCTATATTTAATATATGATATACCTCCAAATATTGTATAAATATATATACCAATTTTTTAACAATTTTCTATATATTATTATATAATGTTCTATTTTAAGTTTCAATATCTGCATATTTATAAATATTATATCTTAAAACACTATTTTTTATCTTTCATATCCTTTATCCCTGTTTTTAAGATATAATTCTTTTCTTGCTTCTTTTGATAGTTCTCCTTTTATAGTATTATAATTCCTCCTTTCTCTTTCTTCTTTAACATAAAAAAGGCTTATTAAATCAAATATCATTTGTTTAATAAAGTAATATTTTTTATTTATTATGTATATTAATTAGCATATTATCATATCTTTAAATCAAATTAAAAGAATAAAGAAACTAATTAACTCTTTACCCTTTTAATAACTCATTTTTTTAATTTTAATAATAAATTAATTAATGTTAAAACAGTTAAAATAAAAGATAGAAATAATCTATACCAAGATAATGATACCTCAAAATCTCCACCTATTAAATCAGAAAATGATACACCTAATTCATCAGCTGCAATTCCTGAAGTATAAAATAATTTAACTGTTATTAAAAATATAATTATACTTATAATAAATATAATAAAATTTAACACTTTTACAAGTTTCAAATTATATCCCTCCTTCTGAAAAAATATATTTAACCCTTGCTGTATATTTTCATATTTACTAATATCAAATACAACTATATTTTTATCTACTAATTTTATTAATGTAGGTACTTGATTTATATTATGTTGTTTTAATATGTATTTATCTTATAAATATTATAATTTATTGTTGTAATTTATAATTTCAAAAGAGTTTAAAAAAGTATTTTTGGGTATATTAGGTAATTCACCTTACCAATATAATTCATAATTACCATTATCTAATAATTTATGTATTCTTAGTTTTTTATCTCTAAATAAATTAAGAATATAAATGTTTCCATCATCACCAATTTTTACTTCTGAACCAAAAAAATTTTCTTCATCAATATAATCTTTATCAAATATATTTTTTAAACTAAGTGTATCCTTAAAAATATATGGCATACTCAATTTTTGAATATTATCATCTGTGTCTATTACAAAAATTTCTTTATCAGATGTAAATATATATAGTTTATTATTAACTATTTCCATCGGAAGATGATTTGAACCACTTAAAACACCATATCCTAATTTTCCTAAGTCATAATTTTCTTTTAATGTTAGTCTATTTTGAGTTCCTGTATTTAAATCTATTTTCCAAAGTATAAGATTTCCTTTATTATTATTTAAAAGTTCTACAAAAACATTATATATAACTCCATTTTTTGACATATAATAATAAAATGCAGAGTTATTTTCTTCTATATCATTCAAAATTTTATTATTATAATTAATTTCTTTCAAATTATTATTTAATTCATATTTATTTAAATTATCATTATATTCTATCTCAATATATTTAAAGTTTTTTAAGTCTAAAGAATTTAATTCCTTAACTATACATAAAAATTTATCATTTATTTCATCATAACATATATTTTCTATATAATATGGTATATCTATACTATAATTCTCATTTTTAGAAACAAATCTAATTGTATATATGTAAACTCCATTAGTTTCTTTTCTTTTACCTATATTTAATAATGAATAATATAGATTGTGTTTGTTTATATACCCTACTTGAGATGGTCCAAAATTTATATTACTAATGTGTACACTTGAATTACTATCTAGACTAACCACCTCTTTTTCATTGGCTATAATAGTTGAATTTTTTAATAAATATGCTATTTCATTATTACCCTCAACAATAAAATCATTTACAATTTCATCATTAATTTCAGAGTAACTTAATAATTCTCCTTTTGAATTATAGTAATAGAATTGAGAAAATGGTTTAGGGTTTATATTGACCGTTGTATCTGTCAATGTTGAAAAATTAAGTATAACTTTTGTTCCGTCAGGAGTTTTTAAATCAAACTTTTTTAAATCTTCATTATTATGTAAATTTATACTATTAATTAGTATATATATAAATACTAATGCAATAAAAAAAATTATAATGTAAAAAAGTTTAGATTTTTTCATTTACATCACCTTTCCTATTTAAAAATACCCTAGAGTTTTAATTCTATGGTATTTTGACTAAAAGCTAAAAATATTTTACAATACTTGCATTACTAGAATTATATATATTATTTGGATATACGGCTAATCCACCGTTACTATCAAGGTCAATACCTGCTTTTTTATAAAATGCTTTCCAAACTAGCTCTGAACAATTAAATGAAACATCTTCTGGAATTTTTGAGATAATTTGTCCATATTGATTTATTATATATGTATAATCTGACTTATTATCTATAAAATCTATATCATATGGTATCTTCATATGAAGTTGCCCAATCAACAACATCTGAAATTTCACTAAAGCTTACATTACTTACCTTTAATATACAACTATCATCATAGTCTGTTTCATTTGGTGATTGCCAAGATTCTTTATTGATAATGTCCCAAACTTGTACACCATCTTTAGGCATTGATTCTACAATAGAATCATAAGCTGTATAAAGTCCTACATGATTATAAGGCATTGAATTATCTACAAAAAATATATTACCTTTAGCTGCAGTAGGTAATTGAGTATCTCCTATGTCATCACCACCATATGTTGAAATATTTGATAAATCTACTTCTCTTTTAATTTCTTCTAAATACACATCATATGCTTCTTCTAAAGTTACATTATTAATAGCTGCATAACTTGATACATTATTTTGAATAATTTTTTTAAATTCTTCACTTTTACCCTGTTTTATACCGAGTTGATTATTTACATTTTCTAAATATTTAACAAGCTCATTCTCCTTACTCTCTAAAGTAAAGCTTTGATTATAATCTTTTGCAAATATTGGTGTTGTTAGAACAATAGATACTGCTAAAGACATTAATAATAAATTTTTAAATCTTTTCATATAGAAATTCCTACTTAGATATATAAATATTATTTTAAATTTATATAAATCTCATTTTGAGTATTTATATCTAATTGAATTATTTATCTTTCATAGTATTAACCTCAATGTATTACATAATAATGAAATACAAATACAAGCAGAAAGATTTATTTTATTAAATATTAGAGTTATACATAAAACAATTAAAACTATAATTAAATTTCTTATTGTTCTTTTTGTATAAGCTTCTATTTCTATTTCATCTAGTGGTTTATTTTTATCTTCAACAGGTACTAAATATAAAATTGTACTACTAGATATTATAGCTAAAATTCCTATTAATAAATAATTTTTAATAAATTTAATTTTAATATATACAGTACACTTATTAACATTAATACAGAAAATATATAACATCTTATTTGAGTTCTTGCGTGGTATCCACCAGCATAAACTCTTATAGGTATATATGTAACCATAAATAATATAACTTCAAATATTTTATTAAATATTAACCCTATAAATATTGTAGTTATTAAATTTAATGCTACAAATACTATTTCTTTAAATCCATAAATATATATTTCTGCATCTTCTTTTTTTATTACATTATTATTTATAAGATTATTTATTAATCTTTGTGTTTAAACTTCCATAATTAAAATTTATGAAGTTTTTTAGCACTTTCTGGTACTTTATTTTGGTGTATATAAAAATTACAAGTTGTATTTACACTAAAAAATGTAAATAACATTAACATATTTGATAAACCTATAAAAAATATTGGTTTAATTTTTTCTTTAATCATACTAACAACTACTTTTAATTATTTTATATTTAAAATAATATCACAAATTTTTTAAAAAAATCATATACTACCCTTAAATGTAAAATTTTATATTTTTTATCTATCAATTGTCAATTTTTTATGTTTTATATTTAAAAAAAAGTTGTTTGTCCAATAGTTGTGGTGAAAATTTGTTCGTTATTAAAATATACTCATAAAAAATACTTAAACTTAACATTTTGTATATTTTTTATTAAAAATATACTTGTTTTATATAACATTTAACCTAAAATATTTAAAATAATAATATATGAAAATATATTTTATTATTTAATATTTTAAACGCCACTAGAAATGGTAAACAACAAATTTATATTTATCAATATAAAAACACCAGTAATACTGGCATTTTTATTAATATTTACTAAATATATAAGTTAATTTTATTATTAATAAATTGTTGTATATCTTTAGACAGTGCATACATATTATTACTGTATTTATCATATAATATTTCTATGTATCTATCTTCAATTTCTGGCTCTATACTATGTATGTATAATAAATATTATTGAAATATTATCACACCTTAAAAATAAACTCTCTATTTTATTACTTATAGTGCTTTGCTTGTGAATAATAAAATTTTGCATATTCACCATTTTTTTCAATTAATTGTTTATGACTTCCTGCCTCTTTAATTTTTTCATCTTTTATGTATAAAATTTCATCTGCCATTGTAACACAGCTTAATCTATGAGAAATATAAATAACTAGCTTATCTTTTGTAATTTCTTTAAATCTCATAAGTAATTCATCTTCTGCAAGTGGGTCTAATGCTGATGATGGTTCATCTAATATTAAAATTTCACTTTCTCTAAACAATGCTCTTGCAAGTGCCAATTTTTGACTTTCTCCACCAGATAATATAACTCCATCTTTATGAAATATTTTATCAAGTTCTGTATCAATTCCTTGTGGTAACTTACTTAACTTTTCTTCAAAACCACTTTCTTTTATATATTTCATAATTTTATTTTTTATTTCTTGTTGTTCAATATCTTCATTTAATGCAACATTTTCACCAATTGTAAATGCAAAGTATTTAAAATCTTGAAATACAACACTAAATTTTTTTCTATATTCTAATATATTATATTCTTTTATATTAGTTCCATTTAAATAAATATTACCATCTGGGTCATATAATCGTGTTAATAAATTAACTAAAGTTGTTTTGCCTGCACCATTTTCTCCAACAATTACATATATTTTACCTTTTTCAAATGTATAATTTATATTTTCTAAAACATTGCTACTCATATTAGTGTATTTAAAATATACGTTTTCAAATGTAATTTTTTCTACTTTATTTGGTATTTGACAAAAATTTCTATTTTGCATATCATCAACTTGTATTTCACTTTTCATTTCCATAAATTCTCTAAATGATTGAATATATTTACCATTTATATTTAAGTTAGTAAAAAAACTAGCAGATGTAACAATGGATTGTGAAAGTTCTCCAGTTGCAGTAAAACATTGTGTAAACTGCCCAACAGTAATAACTTTCTTAAAAGTTAAATATGCCAGATATAAATAAATTCCACTATTTTTTATTGTTTCAAATAAAATAGTGGCGCTATAAATTTTAAAAATTTTTTTATACAATATATGTAATCTTTCTCTTAATTTTTGTAATGTATTATAGTATTTTTTCATTACCCAATCTGAAAATGAAAACATTTTCATCTCTTTAGAAGAAGATTTATTACCCATAATGTCAATATAATAATTTAATATCCTTGATAAATACATATTTTCATCTCTTTGAGAAATTTCCCAATTTTCAGATATTAAATTTAACCAGACAGAAAAAATTGCTACTCCCAATATAATAAAAAATAATTTAATATCTGTAGAAAGTACAACACTCCCTACTGATATTATTGTAATCACACTTGTTATAAATGAAAAGAAATTATCAATAAGTCGAATTCCAATTCCTCTATAAATTATATCTTTTACTAATGCTATTTTTTGATGGACATCAGGGTCATCTAATTGTTTCATATCAAGTTCTATCATTTTTTTGTTTACTGTTAAAAGAAAGTGCATAGAATATAAATGTCCATTTAAATTAATATATGTTTCATTAAGATATGACATACCTATATTTAAACTTAATTCTATAATAAAAAATATTAAAATATAATATAAAATTTTAGAAAAATCTTTACCATACATTACTTCATCAATAATGATTTTAGGAAGAATCACCCAAATTAAAGGTGCTATACCTCTTAATAATGCTACAATTGATTCTACTATTACATATGATTTACTAAATTTATATACATATTTTAAAAAATAAAAATTATTTTCTATTTGTTTAAAAAATTGTGATATCATATTAAAACTTAATTTACTCCCATTATTTCCATATTTTCACACCATCTATTAGGAACACAACCACAGCCACAACCCATACCATTAGTACAATTACAACCGTGCCCATTAATACAGTTACAACCACAGCCTGTCCCTCTATTTACTATATTAAAAGTATCATTACAACTTGCTTCTCTTAATAATTTCATCATTGTCATCTCCTATTTTAATATTTTAACTTTGAATAAATCAGAAGATTAAAATAATCTTCTGATTTTTTCTCTCAATTAAGCTATGACTTTATTTTTTTCAAGATAAAATTTATAAACTAATTTTTGTTTTAATTGGTGGAAATTTATAAAATTGTCACATTATCAAAGAAAAATAATAGAAATAGCTTTTTCATACAAAGTATCAAAAAATTGATTACTTAACAGCCACAGCCACAGCCTATACCTTTGCTTAAATCTATGTCTGGAATATTTCCAGGACAGCCACAACCTACGCCATTAGGACAGCCACAGCCACAACCTGAACCTGTATTGGTTTCATTATCTTTTGTAGTCTTTAATTTACTTTTTTTAGCATTTCTTAAAATAGTCATATAAATCTTTCCTTTCAAATCGAAAATTAGCAACCACAACCACAACCTGCTCCTGAACCACCACCACAGCCGCAGCCACAGCCTGCTCCAGCTTTAGTTAAATCATTATTTTTTGAACTAGCTCCTGTTCTTAAAACTTGCATATATATTCCTCCTTTCTTCAAATAATATATATTTCAAACTTGTATATAGTATTATTTAAATACTAAAACAAAATTGAAATCTAATAAAATTTCATTAATTTTTCAAGTTCAAGTTCTTCCATTTTATAATCACAATTAAACTCTTGTCCATCAATCCTACCATTGACACAATGTCCGCCATAACAAAGGGGTAATACTCTACAAACTTTACAAGAGTCCATTAATCCGCTTTTCTTACCTACCCAACAAGCGTGTTTTTCTTCATCTAATTCTATACTTCCATCATCTGTTAAATTACCGACTTTATTTTTATCATCATCTAAACAAAGTGTACATTTTAATACAGTTCCATCATAATCTATTAAATAATTTTGGTGCTTTGTAGCATAACAAATTCTGCTAAATGGCATAGTCATAGTGTCTATTACATCATTTTTTAATCCTAAGTCTTTTAAAATATTTGCTATTCTTACAGATTCTTCTACTTTTTCATATCCACTTACAGTATCAAGACTAGCATCGTTACTACCACCAAGTTTTTTAATTTCTTCATAATAAATAGTAAATCTATCATCAAAATTTTCTTTTATATAACGATAAAATTCTTCTGCTCGTTTAAATACTTCTTCATTAAAGTTTGTCCTTATAATCACGCGGAATGGATATTCTGTACTAGACATATATTTTAAATTTGACATAATCTTTTCAAAGCTTCCGCTACCATCTCTGCTAATTCTATATTTGTCTTGAGTATCTGCCAATCCATCAATTGTTATTTGATAAAATAAACAATTAACCCTTGCCAACTGTTCAAAACGCTCTGGAGTAATTAATGCCCCATTTGTTGTGGCTCCAACTGAAAAATCACTTTCATATTTATCACATATTTCTTTTGCCTTTTCTAAAAATTTAATCAACTCTTTATATGGAACGAATGGCTCTCCTCCAAATAATCCTATGGAAATATTTGAATATAATTTTTCTTTTAACACATTTTCTATTAACTTTAAGATATTATTGTATATTTGCTCACTCATATATTTATCTTCGTGATCTTCATAACAGTAAACACAACGTAAATTGCATTGTCTAGTTGTTATCAATGTTAATTGTAATGTATTATTTCTTACAATATCTCTTTCATACAAATATCTTACATACTCAAACTCATCTTTTTTATATGGAACTAAAATTCCTTGTTCTAATAAAACTTTTTGGAATTCATTATCTTCTTCATAAAAAATAATATCATCTTTTACATATTTCTCTAATTGTTCTATTTCACTCTTTTCAAATAATTCAATAATAGCTCCATTTACTGTATTATACAATAGATACTTTCCATCTTCTCTAGGAATAATAAAATTATAATAACTTAGCTTTAAATTTTTTTCTTCATTCATAATTATCTTCCTTTTATTATTTATTAATACTTTATTAACAAATATCTTATTTTTCTAATATTAATACTACTCCATTACATAATAAAAAAATATAGATATATGCATAAAGATTTGTTGTGTATAAATTATTTTAATATGCTATCTATATCTAATTAAATTATTAATATTTATAAATATTAAAGTTATACTTAAAGCAATTAAAACTAAAATTAAGTTTTTATTGTTCTTTTTGTATAAATTTTAATTTCAATTTTATCTAGTAATTTATTTTCATCTTCAATAGGTGAAGAGATAAAATTGTAAAACTAGATATTATAGATAAAAATATAATTAATAACAACTTTTTAACAATTTTATTTTAATACGTATAAACACTTATTAACATTAGTACATAATTATAGCATTTTAATTTTGTTCTTGTGTAGTATCCACCAGTATAAACTCTTGTATATATTATGTATCTATAAATAATATAACTTAAAATACCTTATTAAATAATATATTTATTAAATCTATTATTATAAACAGCATTTATTTAAAGTCATAACTATATATTTTGTATTTTCTTTTTTTATTATGTTATTATTTGTAAGATTATTTATTAATATTTTGTTAAAATTTATACATTATATTATTATTTTATTCATATAATAACATTATTTTTAAAAAAATAGTATATCGTTTATGGAAAAAATAATTTTCTAGAAACGATATACTATTTTATATTATTATGTTATATAATTATTAAGTATTATAATTTATAGGAGAAAAATATTATGAAAAAAATCAATCTACTGAAGAAATATTTAAATCATATAGAATATTTATATCAGTTTTTACAATAATTAAGTTTTTTCTAAATATATCAGTATTATTTAATTTATTTATGTACTTTAATACTTCTTCATAATTTATATCTAAAATTAATTTATTTATATAATAAATATATTTTTTTATATTGTGTTTTAATAAGTTTAAATTTTCAAAATTTTCTTTTATTGGTTCAAACTGCTCTATATAATTTAAATATTTTTGTTCTAATATATTTTTTCTTCTTTTTAATATTTTTTTAAATATTCTATTAAACCATTTTCAACCTCAACACAACAATCATTATCATCTATATTTAACATATGATATACCTCCAAATATTGTATAAATATATATAACAATTTTTTAACAATTTTCTATATATTATTATATAATATTCTATTTTAAGTTTCAATATCTGCATATTTATAAATATTATATCTTAAAACACTATTTTTTACCTTTCATATCCTTTGTCTTGGTTTTTTAAATACAATTCTTTTCTTGCGTCTTTTGATAATTCTACTTTTACAATATTATAATTTTTTCTTTCATCTTCTTGTTTAGAATAAAAAGGCTTATTAAATCAAATATTATTTGTTTAATAAGCTCTTTCTGTTTTGTTTTTATTGTTTCTTCTTTTTTAAATTCAGTTTCTAGCCTGTTTATAGATTTTACAATACCTAAAATTTTGTTAGCTATTATCTTTTCTATTTCTTTTCTATATTTTTCTTCTTGTTGATTAAGGTTTTTGTCCGAATAGAATCTTGCAATATCTAGTTTAGATTTTATATAATCATCTGCTAATTTTTTTATATCAGCATTATTTTCAAGAACATAACTAACCAGCTTGTCAACTTCTTCTTTAACTTGTGGCTCTAAAAGTTTATAAACAATTCTACCTTTAGGTATCATTTGTTTTATTTTATAACTTTCATTAAAAATATGCTCTATAAGTTCATTATCTAGTTTTGAATTTTTTTCAGTAAACATACCTTTTTCTTTTAGTTTAATATACTTTTTATTATCAAGTAGTTTTATATCATTTATAAAGTCATCAACTAATTTGTCTGTAATCTCCCTAACATTTTTAACTGCTAAATCTTTTGCCTTTGCATACTCAAGTATTTCGTCTGCAAAAGTATCTTTTATTAGCCTTTTTCTTATTTTATTCGGTATGTTGGGGTTACTTTTTGAGATTTATCCAAAAAAAGTATATGGGTATGATAGTTTATATCTTTTTCGTGTACTGCACATATAAACTCAAAATTTTCTCGTTTTATATTGTTTTCTTCTCTTATTGTGTTTATATGTTTTCTTATATATCTTTCCCAAGCCTTCAAATCTTCTAACCCTAACTTTTTTGTTGTTTCTTTTTTTATAGATATAATACCCTCATAAATAGTAATTCCTTTTTTAGTATTTTCTAAAACTACTTTTGCTATATCCTTACTATCTTCAAAATGTAAAATATCAGCAGTACCAACCTTGCCTATAAGTCCCGTTCTACGCTCTATATTTTTTAATACTTTAGGACGGTGTCCTATATATAAAGTATAGTTATGATTTAGTCTTGCTCTTTTTTCTTTATTTTTTACTTCTAAGTTTTTTATTTCTTGTGTATATATTATTTTTGAAATATTATCACCTCTAATATTTTATATTAAATATTAATTTTTTCTTTAATCTGTTCATAACTACCTATAGTTTCAATTTTACCATTATCTATAAATATAATTTTATCTGCTTTTTTTAGTATATTTTCATTTAATCTATGTAATATCATAATAACTGTTTTATCCTCTAAACTTAATATATAATTTTCTATTTCAAGTGCTGTAGAATTATCTAATTGAGATGTAAATTCATCTAATAATAAAATATTGGATTCTTTTAATAAAGCTCTAACTAAAGTTATTCTTTGTTTTTCTCCACCAGATAAACTATTTAAGTTTTCATAATCAAACTCACCACTATGTAATGCATCTATAAATTTTTCTAATTTTAGTTTTTTTAATAACTTATATAATTTATCATCTTTATTTTCTTCTAAAACTATATTATTATATAAAGTATCATAAAATAAAAATGGAGATTGCCTAACAATACATAAATTTTTATACAAATCTTCATTATAAATTTTTTGTAAATCAATATCATCAATAAATATATTTCCTGTATATTGTGTAATTTTAGATAATGTATTTATTAAAGTTGATTTTCCAGAACCACTTTTTCCTATTATTATATATTTTTTATTTTTTTCTATCTTAAGATTAACATTTTCCAAAATGTATTTATTATTATTTACAACACTTAAATTTTTAAAAGTTATATTATTTTCAAAATGCTTTAAATTTACACTTTGTTCATTATTGTTTTTTTCATTTAAAATACTTTTAATCTTTTGCCTAATTTCTTTAGATGATTTTATTTCAGATATAGTTTCTGATAAACTCATAAGTGGCGATGTTACATAAACCATTAATTGTGAAGATAATAATATCCCACCTATGTGTAATTTACCTAATAAAACTAATATAGATGACATTATTAGTGTTCCTATATACATAATATTACCAACTAAATATGATAAACAATTTATTAAGATGTTAAAGTTTATAGATTGTGCTTTTATATTTTGATTTTTTATATTTTGTCTATTATGCTTTACTTTAACACTATTCTCAATATTGAAAGTTTTAATAATTTCAAATCCTAAAAATATATTTTTAATATTTGAAATATATTTCTCATTTATTGATGAACTTTTTGCTACTAATTTGCTAGATTTATTACCTAGAAAATATGGTATTAACATTTGAATAAAGCATAAAAATAATATAACTAATGTTAAATAAATATCTATATTTATTATTAAATATAATGATACCAAAAATGATATTATTTCATAATAAGATATAAGAACTATATTAAAGTATGAATTTTCTAATATATTTATATCATTTAAAAATATATTATCAAAATAAGAATTATCATAAGTATTAAAACTATAAAAATCTTTATTCAATATTTTATCTATTAAATCATTCTTTAAATTTAATGATATATCTCTTATTTTTTTACTTTTTAATATTTTGTAAGCATAATCTAATATTACACTAGAAAATATATATATTATAGAAATAGATAAAACAGTCTTAAACTTACTTATATTACCAGAAACAGCTGTGTCTAGTATAAATTGCATAATATAAGAAATGCCTATAGTAAATATAGCTGATATAGGAGCTAATAAAAAAAACAAAATAGTTATAATATCTAATTTAAAAATATATTTTAACATATACTCACCTACCTAGTTAAATAAATAAAAGTTTAAAACTTAGTTTATAAATTAAGTTTTAAACTTTTATTTTACCTAAATTAATTTAAATTTAGATTCTTTGACTTGAAAAACGTCCAACTCCACAACCTCTAGGAGTTACTTCTCTAGCTTCAACAATAATTCTCATTGGTATTCACCTCCTTTCAAATATATAAAATTACGTATATATGTATCTATATCATAATCTATAAAGTTACACTGGCATTCACCTTTACAAAATTTAAATCCTCCACATAAAAATAAATATTTACAATTAAGACATTTTTCATTTTCTGAGATATTTTTTTTCTTTTTATACTTTCCTAAAATTAAATCTATATCTGATATATTAGATATGTCTTTAATATTATGAAAGCGTTTTTTGTAATTCCAAGCATTACATAAACCTAGTTCACCAGTTGAAAAAACTTTTATCCCATAATCAGAAAATGCAGAACAATCAAAAGTACTTAAATTTATATCTGAATTAAAATTTTCTGGAAAAGTGTTCATTTCAAAATTAGTTTTTATTTTCTTAAACTCTTTTATATCTAATGTATTTTTAAAAGTATTAAACCCATAATTCTGTAAGTAAGCTAATTCTAAAAAAAATGGATATTGTAATTCAACTTTTAAATTATTATAGAAAGAGCTTAATATTTGTATATTATTATGATGACAATTATATCTAATATTCAAATTTATATTATCTGATAAAAAGTACTCTCTTAATGATTTTAGATTTTGTAAAATTTCATCATAACTCCCTTTATTATTTTTAAAGCATCTTACTTCATTATGATCTGATTTATCTGTTAAAGTTATCGATATTATAGTATCAAAATTAATTAAATCATTTAGTATTTCATCTGATAAGAGTGTCCCATTTGTGTCAATAATTATTTTTATTTTTAAATTTTCAATAGTTCTTAAACTTTTTAATAAATATTTTAACTCATTATAAGCTATTAGCGGTTCTCCACCTATAATATTTATTACTAAAAATTGTATTTTTTGTGATTTTTCAATAACAATATTTATATAGTTTATTATACAATCTATTACTTCATTTGAAATTACACTATTACTATTAAAATCATTTTGATAACAATATAGACAACTTAAATTACATAATTCAGTTAGAGATATTGTAATATTTAAAGTATCATCTGAAAATTTAATTTTATTTAATTCATTTAAAACTTCGTTTTTTGATACAAAAAATTTATTTTTCTTTAAAAACGTGATTTCATCTTCACTTAAATATTCTAATTCTAATTTATTTTCATAAAAAAAATTATTACATAAAGTTACTATACAACTATTTATAGTATTAAATAAAATTATTTCTGAACTTTTATCATTTTCTATTAATAAAACGTATGGGCTTAAATCAATTACCATTTTTTAATACTCCTTTATATTTATAATAATGAATATTTCTGATTATTATAAAATTTTAATTATTTATTATAATTTAATACCTAATAATATACACAATTAACTTTTTTCGTATTTTATCATAACAGAATATAAAAATAGTATATTATTTATGGAATAAAAATATTTTCCACAAATAATATACTATTTTAAATTATTATATTATAAAATTATTTATTATTATATTTTTTAGGAGGTATAAATATATGAGAAAATTTAAAACTATACTTTGTCTTATTTTTATTTTTACTTTATTAACTTCTAACTTAAAGTTATCAACTTTTAATTCTAATAAAAATGATATTGAAAATTTCTGTGATAATGAATTTAAAAAACAATAATTTTAATTTAAATGCCATATTTTTATTTTTTCATCTATATTAATTTGTAACTTTTTATCATTATAAAATTTTGCAAAACAATTAGATTGATTAAGTATTTTATGGCATTCTTTTTTATAGTTATTATTTTCTAACATCATCTTTCCATAACACCACCCTATATTATATAATGCTCTATAAAAAATATATGATTTATTATTAATTATACTTAAAATTAAACAATCTTTGCTTTTTTTAATAGATTCCTCATAACTTTCTGACAATCCATATACCTGTGACAAATTGTATAACAATGTCTTATAAACAACTGTTCCAGATAAAGGGTAAAACTCTTTAAAATACTTTTCTAATTTTTTATACCATATTAATGCCTCTTCATATTTCCCACCTTTATGATATGATCCACCAATATTTAACAATAATCTAAGTTCTTCTTTTGTAAAAAATCTTTTCCATTTTTCATTTTTTAATTTATCTATATCTTTTATAGTAATTGATAAAATTCTAAAAATTTCATTTTTATACTCTTTATATGTAAGAGATGTTATATTATCTTTAATAAATAATTCACATTTTTCTATATATTGTTTATTATATATATTATTATTGTCTACCTTGCTTTTTAATAAATCTAATAATACAGTAGCCTCCTCATTATAATTATGAGTGATGTTAAAATCTATTTTCCAAGCTAATTCTTGTAATATAAAATCTTCTTCAATAACAGATAATCTGTAATTTTCTTCTTCATTTCCAATATCCAATGCTTGTAAAAAATTCTTTGATGACTTTTTATTTGGAGTTTGTTTACAATTTTCTATATTAGATATGTTATACTGATTTCCTATAAATGACTTCATATCTTTTGATAACATAAGCTCTTCTTGTGTTTTATTACTATAATTCCTTGTATTTCTTATTACTTCATTTATAGAATACACACTATTATATGGTCTTATATAAATTTCTTTCTCATCAAAATTTTTTAAGCTCCACTCATCAATAGTTTCTAATATTACATCTATATCTTTATATTGAATATTTTTACTTATATTAAATAATTCATAACTTATATAGTCATTCAAATTTAATACTAATAATAAAAATTTCTTTAAATAATATATAGATTTATTCTTAATAATACATTTAATACCTTTATTAACATATAATAAACTTTCATCATATTTATTATTCAAATATAAAATATATGCTATATTGTAAGAAGATATTATGTAAAAATTTAATTTATACTCTTCATCTGTACATTTTTCATCTATATAATTTATAATTTCTTTCCAATAATTATAAATATCTAAAGTATTAATTAAATTTTCCTCTAATAAAATCTCTAGTAATAAACATATCAATTTTAATTCATTTTCTGAAATCACTACATTTATTTTAAATTTTTCCAAATTTATTTTAAGTCCAGTTAATTCTAAACCTGTAATACATTCTTTTATAGCCTTTTTGTAATCTATATTTTTCTTATAAATAATAGCATTTATAAAACATATATATTGCTTATTTAAGTTATTATCTGTTTTTGTCAATTTTTCATAATCTTTTATAGTTTCCTTTAACTGTAACCATTTTTCAGATTTTATTAAATAATCTATATAATTTCTACACTTTATTAATAACTTGTCATTTTCACTTAAAATTATTTCCCATTTATTACTATTTTTTCCTAGTTTAGAAATCAACGCATCAAATACTATTTTACTAGGCTCTCTTTCTCCAGATTCAAATCTTGATAATGTTGATAATGAGCAAATTCCTCTGCTTAGTTCCTTTTGATTAATACCTTGTATTTTCCTTAAATTCCTTAATAATATTCCCAATGATTTTGACATTTTTCATCTCTCCATTACAATAAATGATAAATAACATATTTTATATTATATCAAAAGTAGCATATTAAGTATATAATCTTTTATAAACCTTTTGATATGTTTGTGTTGAGGTATAATACATAGGTAACAAAAAATATAAAAAAAGATTTCCCTTTGTGGTATAGTAAATTTGCAAATAAA
>CALWOZ010000028.1 GCA_944383305.1 uncultured Clostridia bacterium
AAAAATTAAAACAAAAAGCCGTTTATAATTTTTGCATTGAAGAACAAAGTCATAATCTAATTATAAATAATAATTTTAAAATTTGTATATATTTCATTTTTAGGGTTAAAATATTTATATAGATAATTTTTATTATCTGTATTAATTTTATAATATAAACTATCAAAATAATAAAAAACAAAAAGGGTGAATTATATGTCAAATTTAAGTCAAGTTGAAGTAAATTCAATAAGAGAATGTGTTTGTAATCATATTACAATATCTTCTAAGTTAGCTTCTTATGCAAATAAAGTTTGTGATAGTGAACTTAAAGAAATGTTTAAGACTTCTAGTGTAAAAGCTGAACAAGCGGCACAAAAATTAATTCAATTATTATAGGAGGGTATTATGAACGAAAAAGATATTGTTTTAGATGTTTTAACTGGGTTAAAAGCCAGTATTGGAAGTTATGCAAAAATGATAACAGAATGTTGTGATTTAAACTTAAGACAAACTTTACAACAAATGAGAAATGAGGCAGAGCAATCTCAATACAATTTATATAAAATAGCCGAAAAAAAAGGTTATTATATTCCTTCATCTAAGGAAGCAGATAATGAAGTACAAGATTTAAAAAGCAAATTAACTCAATGTCTTACTGCAAAAACTGGAGCTGGTCCTATTCCTGTATTAAAATAATAACATTATTAAAAGTTGGCTTTTATAAGTCAGCTTTTAATTTTTATAATTAAATTATTCTTATTGTTTTTAATACAAGATATAAAAAATTATATATTTTATAAAAATAAGTATTGACATATTTTAACTTTTAAATTATAATTACTATATAATAATAATTATCATTTAAAAGGAGGTATTAATTTGAATAATTGGGATAGTTTTAAAGAATTAGTTTTAATCGATAAAAAAGATGTATGTGATACTATTAAATCTTTTTATTTTAAATCAAAAAATGGTGAAAAATTGCCTAAACATACACCTGGTCAGTTTTTACCGTTTAAGATAAAAACAAATGACCCAAAAATGAAAGAAGTTATTAGAACTTATAGTTTATCTGATTTACCAAATGATGAAGTTTATAGAATAAGTGTAAAAAAAATAGATGGTGGTTTAATGAGTTCATATCTTCATAATAAATTACAAATTGGTGATTCTATAGAAGCTATGGCTCCTTGTGGTGTGTTCGTATTAGATGAAAGTTTACCTAAAGACACTCCTATAGTATTATTATCTGGTGGGATAGGAATAACACCTTTATTATCTATGCTTTTGGCTAATGCACAAGATAGAAATATATATTTTGTACAAGCTGTCCAAAATTCTAAAATACATCCTTTTGGTAATGATATTAATAATATCTGTAAAGAAAATAATTTAAAAAATACTGTATTTTATTCTAATCCATTAGACACAGACCAACTTGGTAAAGATTATGATGTACAAGGTTTCGTTACAAAAGAATGGATTAAAGATAATTTACCTTTAAATTCAGCGTTTTATTTTTGTGGTCCACCAATTTTTATGGAATCTTTAGAGAAAAATTTATTAGAACTTGGTGTTCCTCAAGATAAGATAAATTATGAAAAATTCGTTTAAAATTTAAGCATTAACCCCTTGCAGCTTAAATTTAATAAAAGCCTTCATTATTAAATGAAGGCTTTTATTAATGTTTTTTAGTTTTTGTGTTTACAAATATATTATATATTTATATAATTGTATATGAAAAATTTCAACAATTATAATAACTTACGAGGTAAAGATGCAAACAAATAGGCTTTTTAAAATATTATATTACATATTAAATAATAAAAAAGTAACAGCAAAAGAATTATCACAAAAATTTGAAGTATCTACAAGGACAATATATAGAGATATAGACATAATCAGTAGTTTGGGCATACCTATTTATGCTACACAAGGTAAAAATGGTGGTATATCTATACTTGATGGTTTTTCTATTGATAATTCTTTACTATCTAGTGAAGAAAAGGAAGATATTTTGTCAAGTTTACAAGCTATTAATCAACTAAATAACAAAAAATATGACGATTTGATTATAAAATTAAGTAGTATATTTAAAACAAAATTTAACAATTGGATAGAAGTTGATTTTTCATATTGGGGACAAAGTATTTCTATGCAGCATATATTTGACAATATAAAAAATGCTATTTTAAACAGAAATATTATAAACTTTACATATTTTAATACTAATGGAGAAAACACAAAACGTATTGTTTATCCTATAAAACTATTATTTAAAAGTGGTAATTGGTATTTATATGGATTTTGTAAAATAAAAGATGACTATCGTTTATTTAAGCTTACAAGGATAAAAAATTTAGAAATAACCAATCAAATATATTATGAAAAAATACAAGATATACATAATATAGATAAAAATATAAAAAATGAAAAAACTATATTAGTAAAATTAAAATTTGATAAAAAAATAGCGTTTCGTGTATATGACGAATTTAGTGATTGTATTATAAAAGAAGAAAGAGAGTATTTATATGTTAGTGCTCTTTTACCAGATTATGAAGGATTATATAGTTATTTATTTTCTTTTTTAGAATATTTAGAGGTTTTAGAACCTATACATATTAGAGAAAATTTTTTAAATAAATTAAATGCTATAAATAATAATTATTCTAATACTACATACTAAAAAATCTATTCCTATATTTTCAAAATAAAAATATTAAATATGAAATACTTTGTCATATTATATTTTATATAATTTCTCTATAGGGAGGTGTTCTTATGAAACACGAATGGAGAAAAAATGAAAAAGATTTATACAATTCTAAAAATATGCCAAGGCTTATTAATGTCCCTCAAAGACAATACATTATGTTAAATGGACAGGGTAATCCAAACGAGGCAGATTTTAAAGATAAAGTTAGCTGTCTATATAACCTTGCTTATAGTATAAAAAATATATTTAAGGTATATAAACAAGATAATACAGATGATATAGATGACTTTGTAGTATATCCTTTAGAAAGTATCTGGCATTTAAAAAATAACAATAATTTTAATAAACAAGATTTAGTCTATACTATTATGATATGTCAACCAAATTTTATAACACAAGATATTTTTAATAAAGCTTTAGAAAGTGTGAAAACCAAAAAACCAAATTTATTATATGATAACATTGTTTTTGAAACAATAGAAGGTCATACTTGTGTTGATATATTGCATATAGGTTCTTATAATGATGAGCCTATTTCTTTTAAACTTATTGATGACTTTATAAAAGAGAACAATCTTATAAAATTAGAAAATAATCATACTGAAATTTATTTAAGTAATCCAAATAGAACAAAAGAAGATAAACTAAAAACTATATTAAGAGTTAAAGTAAAATAATCAATTTTTTTTGATACTTTGTATCAAAAAACAGCTATTCCTAAAATTAGGAATAGCTGTTTTTTTATAAATAAGGACTTTCTGCTCTAGCTTTTAGTCTTTCCCATCTTCTATCTACTTCTTTTTGTATACTTTCTATTATATGATTATATTTTTCATTTTTTAAATGTTTAGTTCGTCCCATTTTAAATAAATAATCAGTAATAGGAGTTTTTTGTCCTTTATCTTCTGGATTATAATTAATAGTTGTTATTCCGTGTTCTATTTCATATAAAGGGTGGTAACAGCTTTTTACAGCACTTTCTATTACTGCTCTTTCAAACCTTGGTTCATCACCCCAATTTAAAGGACAAGCCGAAAGACATTTTATATAAGAAAGTCCAAATTTTTTACTGTATTCTTGGGCTTTTCTTGCCTTTCTTACAAAGTCTGTTATATGACTTTCTGCTACTGTTGCAACATAAGGTATGTTAGTTGCTGCAAATATTTGAGGATTATCTTTGTGGAATATTTCTTTACCATCTTCATATTCTCCAATATGACTTGTAGAGCTTCTTGCTCCTTTTGGTGTAGAATATGATAATTGATATCCTGTGTTCATATATCCACCATTGTCATATTCAAATATTATCATATTATGATTTCTTATGGCAGCTCCTAAAGCCGAACCAAGTCCTATATCAAGTCCACCATCACCAGATACCATTATAAATGTTATATCATCTTGTGGCATTTCACCTCTTTTTTGTTTTTCTTTATACATTTCTAAAAGTCCAGATAAGGTTGCTGCTCCGTTTTGAAAAAGGTTATGCACATAGTTTACTTTAAATGCGGTTTTAGGATAAGATGTAGTAACTACCATACCACAGCCTGTCTGAAAAAGTAAAACTACATTGCCCTCTATGCCACTTAATAAAAGATTTACATTTACTGGTATACCACAACCAGGGCAAGCTCCGTGACCTGCTGCTATTCTTTTTGGCATAGCGGTTATATCTTTTATGCTTCCACCTGTAACATTAAATGTATTTGTCTGTTTATTATATTCGGCTTTTGTTATATTAAGTTTTGTATCTTCTTCTTTTATAGGATTAAAAAATTTAGTATTTTGGGTTTTTAAATCACCTTCATATTTACCTAAATAATCAAATCTTTTTACATCCTTTCCTTCAAGACAGCTAAAAGCTTCTTCAAAAAGTTTAACACCATCTTCTACATAAAAATCTTTACCACTAAGACCATATATACGGGTTATAACTTTAGTATTTAATTCTTTTTCTTGTAGACTAGCCTTTATTTCTATACTCATATTACCTCCACCGGCACCATAGCTATCTTGTCTATCAAGACATATTAAAATTTTAGTATCTTTACACATTTCATATATGTCATCTACTATCCACGGGCGTAACACTTTAGATGTAAATGCACCTGCTTTTTTACCCTCTTTTCTCATTTTATCTACTGCTTCTTTTATAGTTTCAAAGGTAGACCCAAGGGCAAATATTAATACATCAGCATCTTTTGTTAAATACCCTTCAGTTGTTGTATATACTCTTCCTGAAATTTCTTTATATTCATCAAAAAGTTTAGGCAAGTATTGTTTAGCTTCTTCCATAGCTAAATTTAATTGAAATTTATTATTCATTAAGTCTGGCTCATTCATATAAGATCCTATTGTAACTGGACTTTCCATATTAAGTGCTGTATATTCTCTTTTACACTCACCTAAAAAATCTTGTATATCTTTGTCATTTTCAAAAATATGAGCCTTTTTCTTTTGATGACTAGTAAAAAATCCGTCAAAAGCTATTATAACTGGTAAATTTACCTTTTCTGCAAGTTTAAGACCTATTATGTTAAAATCATATACTTCTTGATTGTCCTTTGCAAAAAGTATTATCCAACCAGTATTTAGTGTATACATTATATCACTATGGTCCCCTTTTATAGATAAAGGACCAGAAACAGTTCTACAAGCTACATTTAACACCATAGGAAACCTTGTACCAGACTGTACTGGTAACTGTTCTAAACTGTATAATAATCCGTTAGCACTTGTAGCACTAAATACTCTTCCTCCACCAACAGATGCACCATAACATATACCAGCTGCACTATGTTCTCCCTCTGCTGCTATTAGCTTTGTTTGGCTTTCTCCTTCTGACCTCATAAGGTCTAGATTTTCTGCTATTTGTGTAGATGGTGTTATAGGATAATATCCCATTATGTGATAATTTATTTGTTTACAAGCTATGCTTGCAAGTTCATTTCCACTTTCAAATATAACTTTTTGTTTAAGCATATAACTCCTCCTTAAATATTTGGCTCTTCTGTATAACTTTCGCTTGTTACAAATGAGCTAGCTCCTACTTTTTCAAACTCTAATTTATCTATAATAAGGTCTTTATTTCTTACGTGTGTTTTTAATATGTCTGCATCTCGCTCTATTTCAGAGATTAAAGCTTTAGTAGGACAGACCTCAACACATCTCATACAACCTTTACAATGATGATAGTCTGGTCCTAAATTAACCATACTTTCTTTTCCTTTATATTCCCCTTTTACAAATTGAAAAACCATATCTGGACAGGTAGAATCACAAAGTCCACAGTTTATACACCTTTCTTTTATAAAAACGGGAACATAGCCTTCTCTACTAGCTGTTAAATCGTTAGATATAGCACTTCCAAAACAAGGATTTACACCACCTATTGGAGCATTTTTATATCCCCACGCTCTTTCTATATCTTTATCTATTATATATTCATATTTATTATCTGGTTTTATTTCTTCATATTTAATACTTTCATATCCACGTCTTATAGCCTCTAAATTTTGGTCTAAAACTTTCGGATACTTTTTACCAATAGTATCTTTTATGGCTTGTTCTAATTTTTCTATACACATAAAGTCATTAGTTTTTGCTATTGCTCCAAGCATAACCATATTTATACGACTTTTTGTTTCCATAGCAATTTTTAAAGCATCTATACAGTATAATTTACCAGCATACATTTTTAATATATCTCTTACCTGTTCTGGATTTTTATCTGTATTTACTACTACTGCTGTATTTTCTGACACACCAGACATTACTCCTTCTTTGTCTGCCAAAGCTATATGAAAAAGCCCTAGTATATCTGGAGTTTGTATAGGACTATTAACTCTAATAGGTATATTTTCTTTAGCATATCTTATATATGCTTTAACTGGTGAGCCTCTTTTTTCTGACCCATAACTTGAAAAGCTAGATGCATTAAGTCCTAAATATAAGGCTCCATATTCACCTAATATTTTACCTGCTAAATTAGCACCAAGCCCACCTATGCTTTCTAATCTTATTTCAAAATAATCTTTTTTAAAGCTCATAAAAAAACCCCTTTCAAAATAATAACTAAAATTAGTATTTATTTTAAAAGGGTAATTTATTCATTATTTTTATATTTTCTTTTTTACTGCTTTTTCAAATTTAACTCTAGGTATCATAACTATATGACCACATTTTACACATTTTATTTTAAAATCTGCCCCTACTCTTATTACCTCCCATTGATAAGAGCCACAAGGATGTGGTTTTTTCATATGAACAATATCTCCTATTATGTACTCCATATTAAGCATCCTTTCTTTTGTTTTCTACTATTTCTACAACACGCTTTGGATAAGGTATGTTTATATTTTCTTTATCAAATCGTTTTTTTATAAAACGTCTTATTTCTCGTTCTACTTGCCAATTTTCTCCTATTTGTGTATCTGCTAGTATTCTTATAACAACAGCACTATCTGCAAGCTCTGTTATACCCAACACTTTAGGTTCTGATATAAGCCCTGTTATTAGACTTCTTTTAAATATTATATCCATTTCATCTTTCATAACAGCTATTACTCTATCAATGTTCTCTTCATAGGCTACACCTATATCTATTGTTGCTCTATTAAAATCTTTTGACATATTGGTTATTATTTTTATATTTCCATTTGGTATAATATGCAAATCTCCATCGGCGCTTCTTATTCTTGTACTCCTAAGTCCTATACTCTCTACAGTACCAGTAAGAGCATCAACAGTAATAATATCTCCTACACCAAACTGGTCCTCAAATAATATAAACATACCAGTTATAACATCTTGAACTAAACTTTGAGCCCCAAATCCAATAGCCACACTACTAACACTAGCCACAGCTATTAACGACTTCATATCTATACCAAAATTACCTAATACATTACATCCTGCTACAAACCAAACAGTATATTTTATAATACTTGCCAATACTTCAAATAAGGTTTGTCTTTTTCTTTCTGTTATTTTAACATTCATATTTAATGATTTTTTTAATATGCCTGTTAATATTTTTATGACAATACCTGCTACTATTATTTGTATTATACTTATTCCTATGTTTGAAATTAAGTCTATAAGCCAGTCTAAACTTTTTATAGCATCCATTTTTTCATTTAGTTTATTCATAGTTTGCTCCTTCTTCTTTTGTTTTATTATACTATTTTTTACTTTTTATAAAATATTCAAACATACTTTTACTATTTTCATCACATAAAGCCTCTGGATGCCACTGTACGCCTATAAAAAATCTATCTTTATTAATATATTCTATTGCCTCTACTATGTTCTCACAAGTAGCACACACTTTAAATCCATCGGCTATTTTATCTATAACTTGATGATGAACTGAGTTTACCTTTATTTTGTCTTTTTTAACTATATCATATAATAGAGAAGATTTATCTATATCTACATAATGAGTAGCTATATTTTTATCTTCTTTTTGACTATGTCCATCTATATGCTGATTAAGCGTTCCACCAAAGGCTACATTCATTATTTGTATGCCTCTACATATAGCAAAAGTAGGTATTTTTCTTTTAAAAGCCTCTTTTAAAAGAGTTATCTCAAATATATCTCTTTCATCATATACATCACTAGTTTTACAATGTTTTTTTTGATTGTATATAGTTGGATTTATATCTCCTCCACCAGTTAATAAAATTCCTCCTATATAGTCATAATTTATATTTTTTACATTGTAATCACATATATAATATGGTTTTTCAAATGATTTTAAAGTATTTGTATAATATTTGTTTAAAAAATATTTTTCTTTATCATTAGAAGGAACTACTAAAATAAACTTTTCCATAAACCCTCCTTATAATTAGCATACTATATATGTATTACACTATTTAAAAATTATTATTATTTTTAATAAAATAGTTTTCAAAACTATTTTTTTATGTTAAAATTATTATACTATATTTTGTTAATAATGTAAATTAATTAAATTTTAAGGAGTTTATTATGGGTAACTTAAATCTAATGGATATAGATATGTTAAAAGAAGTAGCAAACATTGGTACTGGTAATGCTGCTACTAGTTTATCAAGCCTTGTTAATCAACGTATTACTATGAGTGTCCCTACTGTAAAAATGCCTGAGTTTAAGCATCTTGCTGATATTATAGGTGGGGCAGATGCTTTAATATCGGGATTATTAGTTGGTATTAGTGGTGATATAGATGGTATTATGATGTATCTTATGACAGAAACGTCTGCTTGTACTTTAGCTAATCAAATTATGGGTAGAGATAAAAAAAGTTTTGCAGATTTTGATGAAATAGACTATTCTATGCTTACAGAAATTGGAAATATACTTACAAGTTCTTATTTAACTGCTTTATCTCAACTTATGAACTATAAAATAAACCAATCTGTACCTTCTCTTTCTGTGGATATGGCTGGAGCTATATTAAGTGTGCCTGCTATTGAGTTTGGACGTATAGCTGATAGAGTTTTATTTATAGAATCTACTTTTAGCCAAACCACCGATAATACCAAAGACCTATCTGGATTTTTTATGCTTATACCAGAGGTTAAATAATTTATTTTTTATAATTCTTATATTTAATAATTTAATGGAGATACTTATGGATAATATTAAAACTTGTACTTATAATATTAGATATGATAGTTTTAAAGATTTAAACTGGGGTTGGAGCCAAAGAAGCCAACATATATTAAATATGATAAAAAGAGAAGACTTTGATATATTAGGCATACAAGAGGCTTTACCACACCAGTTACAAAGCTTAAAATCAATTAATAAATATGAATTTTTTGGTATATCTAGAGGTAATAATCCTGATGAAGATGAATATAACGGTATATTTTATAAAAAAGATAGATTTGAAAAAATAGACGGAGGTTATTTTTGGCTATCTAAAGCCCCTGACACCCCTTCTTTTTATGAAGGTGCTGGATGCAGACGAATATGTGTTTGGATAATACTTTTAGATAAAATAACTAATAAAAATATTGTATTTTGTGTAACACATCTTGATAATTTATCCGAAGATGCTAGAATATATGGTGCTAATCTTATATTAGAAAAGCTGTCTAAATATTATAAAACTTATCCTTTTGTCTTAATGGGTGATTTTAACTCTATTACAACAGATACTGTATATAAAAATATGTCTAATATTTTTTCTGAGGTAAAAGTTGTTACAAATTTCAATCCTAAAGGCACTTTCACATCAGATGCAGATTTTTTAGTAAACTCTAATGCAGAAGAATTAGAAATAGATTTTATCTTCATAAATAACCTTTTTAGTGTAAAAAATGTTGATATTTTAAGAGATAATTTTAATGGTAAATATATATCTGACCACTTTCCTGTTGTAGCTAACTTATATTGTCATTAATAACTAATAAATAAACCTTACATATATAAGGTTTATTTAGATTGTAGACAAAATAGATAGTAGTCTTTATATTAGTTTTACATTTTTAATAAAACCCATTAAAAATTTTAATCACAAGACGGGGCTTTGCCTCAGATTGTGTAAAAAGCTAGATTTTTAGGTGCTTTAGCCCTTGTGAGAGAATTTTACTTTGCTTCAATCTCTACTTTTAGAAAGGCTGTAGACTTTGTCTACAGCCTGGGTTTATTTACATTTATTTTATACAAATTCCTATTCCTTTTGATAAATATTTTTCCTTTGTAGCTAATCCACCTCTTATATGTCTTTCAGACTTATTAAGGTCTAAAACTTTTTTAGCCTGATTAGCAAGATTTGGATTTATACTTAATAATCGTTCTGTTACATCTTTATGTATAGCTATTGTTAATAAGAACGTTTTGGTCTATGCTAATATGTGAAAATGCTTTTAAATATATATTTACATTTTCATTTTCATCTACTACTATTTTATCTATTATTTTTTTAATACTAATATTAGATAAATTATCCATATTTAAAATATTTTCTAAATCTTTAAATGTGCTATATATATTTTCTTCTAGCCTATCCCCTTTTGATAAATTATTTTTTATAAGTTCAAGTTCTTTTTTATTTTTTTCTATATCTTTGTTTAATTCTTTAACCTTTTTGTTAAGTTCATCTCTTGTTATTAAGTCATCTGTGTACATTTCCATATACTTTTCTTTTGTCTTTTGTAATTTAATTAATTTTTTTAATATTTCCTTTTCTATGTTAACATTATCTTCTTTATTTTTATATATTTTATTAAATTCTTTTATTATTATTTCTATTGTGTCTTTTTTACTTTCTAATATACTTTTAAAATATCCTTTTATAGCATCTATAAGTTCTATTTCATCTATTTTGCTAAAATTTATACAACTATCTTTCCCTTTTGCATTTCTTCCACTACATACCCATTTTATATAAGTATTTCTATATACTCTCTCAAGTCGTCTAAAACTATAACAACAGCAACTGCAACGTATAAGTGTACTAAATAAATGTTTGTTACTTTCTCTTTTTTTATTCAAATTAAAATCTATATTTCTCTTTTTAAGTATAGCTTGTACTTTTTCAAAATCTTCTTTATTTATAATAGCTAGCTCTGGCTTTTCTATTACATACCAATCTTCACTATCTTTTTTCTTTCTAACTCCTGTTAAAAAGTCTTCTATTTCTTCTTTTCCGTTTATAATTTTACCTATATATATTGGATTTGTTAAAATTCTTGATACTGCATTTTGGCTCCAGTTACAATTACGCTTTGTCTTATATCCTTCATTGTTTAATATTTGTGCTATTTTATTAGCACCATTTCCCTCATTTATGTATAAATTAAATATTTTCTTAACTACTTCTGCCTCTTTTTCATTTATTGTAAGATTAAAATAATCTCCTTTTATTTTGTCATATCCATATACAAAGTTAGGTACTCGTCCTTTTTGTGCATTTATTTTTTTACCAAACTTTACTCTTTTTGATGTGTTTGCACTTTCTTCTTGTGCTAATGCTCCAAATATTGTAAGGACAAATTCTGAATTACCTAAAACTGTTTGATTAGATGTTAAAAATATTGTTTCTATCCCTAAAGCCTTTAATTGTCTTATACTTTGTAAAAAGTCTACTGTATTTCTTGCAAAACGGGATATGTCTTTGACTATTACTATATTAAACTGTCCTTTTTTTGCATCTTCCATTAAGTTTTTAAAACTTTCTCTTTTTTTAATTTTAGTCCCAGAAATACCCTCGTCGCTATAAATTTTAAAAAGATTATAACCATTTCTACTTGCATATTCTTCAAAAAATTTCTTTTGAGCCTCTAAACTGTTTAGCTGGTCTTCTTTATCTGTACTTACCCTACAATATGCTACTACATTCATATTTTTCTCTCCTTAATTATTTAAAATAAAAACTTTATTTAATATAATAATTATGATATTATATAATTAAGTTATACCTTTTTATTTAAAGTCCATAAATAAATTTTATTTTAAAATAATAAGACTTATAAATTTTTAATACAGTATTTAAAATTTATATTTTTATAAGTTAAAAATAAGGAGGAAATTTTATGTATCAAATTTCAAACTTTACAGACAATGATGATGTAAAAATTATTTCAGAGCTAGGTGGCTTTCAAGTTATTGAATATCAACGTGATTTAAGTGTAACTCCAAGTTCAGCTATGAATGCATATTATAGTTCAAAAATGAATGTAAAAAAACGCCAATTAGTATGTGACTTAAGTAAATCTCACGTTACCATTCAAGCTGGAGCTATGCAATGGATGCTTGGAAACGTCAGCTCAACAACTGGTATAAAAGGCGTTGGTGACTTTTTAGGAAAAGCCATCCGTGGTAAAGCTAGTGGAGAGTCTACAATTAAACCTGAGTATGTGGGAGATGGTATTTTAGTCTTAGAACCTACATATAAACACTTAATTTTAATGAATACTTCTGACTGGGGTGGCTCTATAGTATTAGATGACGGTCTATTTTTAGCTTGTGAAAGTAATCTAACTCATAAAACAGTTATGCGTTCAAATCTTTCCTCTGCTATTGCTGGTGGCGAAGGATTATTTAACTTAAGTTTAAACGGAGATGGTAATTTCTGTATAGAATCTGAATGTCCAAAAGAAGAATTAATAGAAATAACTCTACAAAATGACGTATTAAAAATAGATGGGAATTATGCTATTGCTTGGAGCGGAAGTTTAGAGTTTACTGTTGAACGTTCTGGTAAATCTCTTATTGGTTCTGCTGCTTCTGGAGAAGGCTTAGTAAATGTATATCGTGGTACTGGTAAAGTATTAATGATGCCTACTGCTAAAATGCCTAATATCTAATTTATTTTAAATATTGATGCTTTGTATTAAAATAAATCCCCAAATTTTTTTAATATTTTCAATACCATAGTTTAATTATACATAATTATAAAAAGTATGCTATATAGCATACTTTTTATCTTACTTTTTTTCTATACTTTCACTTTTAATTTTATGTAAAATATTTTCTACTAAAATATGTACTATATATTCATAAGTTTTTTCTGTTGTATTAGGATTATGAAATATAAATTTTATATTTTTCAATGATAAGCCTCCTTTAATTTGCATAATTTATAATATGCTTGTACAAAATTAAATATGCTTTATCAATTATCCTAAATTTTATCCTTATGACCTAATTATTAAATAATATTAAAATTATATACTTATTAATTATTTTTTATCAAATACCAATCTCATTTGATACCACCTTACACCACCGTGTTCAGACTGTGATATACCCTCATTACAAAATCCAAAATGTTCATAAAAAGGTACTAAATTTTCTTTACAAGTAAGTACAATCCCGTTACGATTTTCATTTTTTGCCACATTAATAAAATGACGTATTAACATACCTGCATATCCTTTGCCTTGATATTTTGGTATAATATCAATTCCAAATACCATTTGCCATAATCCATTTTCATTGTGTAGATTAGCATCTTCATACATATCATCACTTAAATTCTCACTATCTGTAACCATTCCATTTATAAACCCAATAATTATATCATTATCTTTAAGTACAAAAAAATGATTTTTAAACACAGTAATTCGCTCTTTAATACTTTCAAAACTTGCTGCTTCTAAAGGAGGAAAACAAATTTTTTCTATATTTGCTATTTCAAGTGCATCTTTTATATTGGCTTTTTCAATTTTCATAACATACTTCCTTTCTAATACATACCTTTATTAAAATTAATTATATCAACTTATTAATAATTTTTTCAACTAAAATTTTTTAATTTTTATTTATAATTAGATTATGACTTTGTTCTTCAATTCAAAAATTATAAACGGCTTTTTGTTTTAATTTTTGATGCATAAGACCATTAGGAATAATCGTTTTTTAATACAACGTATTAAAAAAATTATTATTTATAATTAGATTATTATTTATAAATAAAAAACTATGAACCTAATTAGCTTAATTAGGTTCATAGTTTTTTGTTTAAATATTTTTTTAAATTTTTTTCGGTAAGTTCTTCATCTTCTCCTTCTATTTGTATTTCGATTATATCATTGTATTTTATGTTTAATTTTAAAACTTCTACTAAATCTTTTAATTGAATTATTAAATTATCTTTTTGTATATATACTTTACTATTATATTTTTTACATTCATTAGCTAAAAGTACTACTTGTCTTGCGTGTAATCCTGCTCTATCTTTTATTGTATAATTAAACTTTATCATAAACCTTCTCCTTTACTTATATAAAAGGTCACATTTAAAATATGACCTTTTACATAAAATTTTATTCTACATATAAAGTAATAAATTTACAATGAGATATTGGTTTAATATTAATGGTGTTATTAATAACTTCTATTTCTTCAATATTTTCTTCTTTTAAGTTAGTATAATATGCTTTAGATATGTCAAAATTAAATGTTATTTTATCTCCTATATCTTTATGTTCTTTACCATTATAAAGTCGAATTATATAGCCTTTTTTATCTTCACATTTTTTTATTGCACTAACAACTAATTTGTTTGTTGTTTCAAACAAAGATTTTTTATTTTCTAAAGTTTGTTCTACGTCTTCTAAGGCAAATATTAATCTACCATTTAAAAAGTCGGCATATTCATAAACTTGTATAGGTGTATTATACTCTTTAGCCAATAAATCAACATTAGCCTCATTAATACCATCTTTATAAGTGGTAAAACCTAACTGAAAGTTCATTTGTTTTAAAAGTTGAGCATTTTTTGTTTCTATAACTTTTTCTCCAGATGCTCTACCTGGGCGATATAAAAGATTTTCTTTACCCATAAATCCATATGTTCTAAATAAAGTCAATCTTATCATATTACCTTTATCCCCTATTATTTCATATTCTCTAACACCTTGAGGAATAATAGCTATGCCACGTGTACCATCTGTTAAACTTACATAGCTTTGGGTTGGTTCTATAGATATTGGCATCTCTTGCCACGTAGATTGGTCATTAGACCAGTTAGCTAGTTGAATAGATTTTGTATTGTCTATCCCTTGCTTATTACCTAATCCTTCTAAATATAATTTCATTTCTTCTTCATATATATTAGGACGTTTAATTATACCAAACTGTTGGTCTGCATAATTAAATTTTGTAGTTAAATAACTATCAAATAGTATACAAAGTCTATGAGATAAACCTTTATTATCTACAACAATATTAAAATCTATAACTTTAGAGCCTTTTTTAAGAGTTATCTCTAACGTAACTGGCAAGTGTACACTAACTTTTTTATTGGCTCTATCTTCTAAATTAGCTGGTATAATCATATTATAATCTATTTTGGCACATTGATATAAGCTACTTCCTTGTAAGCTATATTTAAACTCACTATCTGTTGAAAATACTTCTAAATCTTCACGAGGTGGTGAATAGTTAAAGCTATCTCCATCATCACCATTTTCTACTAAAACAGCTTGATTTTTATATTCAAATCCTGTTTCTTTGTCATATATATTAAGACTACCTTTTTCATTAATACATATTTTATAATATTCATTTTCTAAATGAGATATATTGTCCATTATTTGTTCATTTTTAATAGTCAAATCAAAGCTGTATTGTACATAACCCATAGATTGTATATTTTGGGCATCAATAGCTATTTTAGCTTTATACACCTGTGTAGGCATAAATATTTTTTTACTAGGATTTAATTTAATAGTTTGAGATAAAACATATTCAGTTAAATCTTGTTTTTCAATTATTGTGTAATCTACAATATTGTCATTTTCATCTCTAATAACAAAGCTGTCTGAAGGCAAATATGTTTCAAATACTACAATATTATTTCTTTTTTGTGGTAATGTATTAAATAAAGTTAATGTAACATCTCTATTTGTTTTTATTTTTGTAGCTATTAATCGACTATGAAGTTCAACTAAATTTAAAGCAATATCTTTAGCTTGTTTATATCTTAAATAAACATCTTCATTAGCATTATCAGATATACAAGAGCCAATAGAGTCGTGAGCTGCATTTTCAAATAATAATTTCCAAATATCTGCTACTGGATTGTGAGGATAGTCATTACCTAAATTATATGACAATGTTAATATTGGTTCTAAAATGTTTGTAACATAGTTTTGTACTTGTGTGTTTAAAACTTTTAAGTCTGAACGAGAAGAAAAAATAGATTTATGAATTCTCATATGTTTAGCAATAACAAGTTCGCCTTTAACTTCTTCTAAAGTTTGTTTTTCACTTTTAACATCTTTAATATAATCTTCAATACAACTAATTACATATTCATTATTTACATCTTTTTCATTTCTTCTTTTTACAATTTCTGGTAAGTTTGTTCTAATAGGCGCTTGGTCAAACCCATTTGGAAAATAAATATGTCTTGTTGCACTTCTTTTTCCTGCTTTTTCAAAACATTCTTTTTGCCAAAATTCTTCACTTTCAATATCATCTTCAGGGATATTCCCACCTATATAATATCCAAAAGGAATTTGAGTAGTAAATACAACGCTTCCGTCATCTCCACGCCAATTAAAGTCTGTATGTTTAACCATATCATCTGATACACCACGCCAGAATAATGTATCCTCTATACCAAATTGGTTATATATTTGTGGCATATTTCCAGCTTGTCCAAAAGAGTCTGGTACATATCCAACATTCATATATCCACCAAAATCCTCACAACGTTTCATACCATAGTACATATTACGAACAATACTTTCTGCTGAAATTACTAATTGATCTGTTTGTGTATACCACGGTCCTATTATTAGTCTTTTATCTTTAACTAGTTTTTCTATTATTGCCTCATCATCAGGTCTCCATTTAATATAATCATCTAATAAAGAACCTTGAGCATCTAACATAAAGTATTTAAAGTCTTGATTTTTTTCTAATGTATCTAAAATATCTTTTAAATCTTTCATTAAATATACTTTAGACCTAGATGTATTAAAATACCATTCTCTATCCCAATGAGAATGTGGTACTATATGTATTTTTCTTTTCATAATACCCTCCAATAGCTTTAAATTTGAATTTCAATGTCAATATCATCTTCTGTAATAGTCTCTTTTGTTTCATCGTCACTTTTAAAGTCTGCAACCATAGGTGCTACAATAGCTATAAATAACGCTCCTACAATTATACCTACTAAATAAGCAAAGCCACCTGTTATAGAAACAAAACCATATATACCACCAACTGGAGGAATCTCTGCCTTTGCACCTAACAGACACGTAACTGCCGTACCTATTGCTCCACCAATCATATTAACTGGAACTAATCTTGTTGGTTTTACAAGTGTAAATGGTATAGCACCTTCAGTTATACCTATAAATCCCATTACCCAGTTACTTTTACCAGCTTCTTTAAAACTTTTTGAAAATTTGTTTTTCTTAATAACAGTTGAAATAGCGTATGCTAAAGGTGGAATACAAATAGCACAGTTTATATATACATTTGGTTGATAAATGCCCTCAGTCATAAGTACATTACCTGCCATCCACGCAGATTTATTAATAGGTCCACCCATATCTGATGCTATCATAAGTCCTAAAACAATAGCTAATATTAATTGACTAGTATTATTGTTTGTCAAATCTTTTAACCAATTTACTAAAGCTTCATTTATAAAAGCTAAAGGTTCTGCTAAAATAACCCCCATAATAATAGCTACTGCACCAGTTGCTAAAAATGGTGTAATAACTAAAGGCATCATTTGTTGCATATTCTCAGGGATACGTATACTATTTTTACTCCATTTTACAACATATCCTGCAATAAACGCAGCTAATACTGCTCCTAAAAATCCCGCATTAGTACTTGTTGCTAATGCACCACCGATTAAACCTGCTCCAATAGCTGGCTTGTCTCCTATGGAATAAGCTATAAACCCACCTAATACAGTATTTACTAATCCAATACCAGTCCAACCTACTTGCTCTAGTAAATAAAGTATATGTAAAAATCCTTCTTGATCTTCACTTAAACTATTAATGCCCATAGCAACTCCTATTAATTTAGGAATAGCTACAACTAATGATGCCCCAATTATAAGTGGGAGCATATATCCAATACCGGTCATAAGATGCCCTTTAGCATCTTTTAAAAACTTTTTCATACTTTTCCCTCCTTAAATTCTACATCAAATAAATTTTATAATTTATTATTATTTAAAATTTTATTTAATATATTTTTATTTGTTTTTTTCTTCAATCGCTTTAACACATTTTTTTATAACTGCTTCTGGAGCTTTTATACAAGTTGATATATCAATTTTAATAACTGGCTTACCCTCAAATCTTTCCATACCAATTATTTTTTGGTCTGATGCAATAATAACAAAATCACAAGCTTTTGCTTCTTCTTCAGTTATTGTATTTATTTGTCCCATACTTCCTTGTTGTTCCATTTTTATGTTGTGCCCTAAGCTAGCACCTGCTTTTTCTAACGCTTTAGCTGCCATTGGTGTGTGTGCAAGTCCTGCTGGACAAGCTGAAACTCCTACTATATTCATATTATTCTACCTCCATATTTTTTAAAATATAATCTTTTAATTGTTTTTCATCATTACAATTTTTAATAAATTCTTTAAACTCATCTTCTAATAAACACACTGTTAATTTTGATATCATTTTTAAGTGAATATTATCTTCATTTTCTTTTGGTACAAGTAATGCAAATATATAATTTACCTCTTTATCATCCATTGTTCCCCATTCTATACCATTTTTAGTTTTTAAAAATAATATTGTTGGAGTTTTTACATATTCACTTTTAGCGTGTGGTATAGCAAATCCATCTTTAATTCCTGTTGAAAATTCTTCTTCTCTTTTATTAAGGTCACTTAAAATACCCTTTTCATCTTCACAAATATCAATCTCACAAGCTTTATTTGCTATAAATTTTAATACGTCTTGTTTTGTATAAACATCTAAATTTAAAAATATGTTTTTTTCATTTAACATATATAGCACCTCCTTATCTACATTTTATTACACTTATATCATTACTACAATCAATCTATTTTCCAATATAAAAGGAAATAGCTTATTTTTAAAATAAATAATTTCCAGTTTTAAATGGAAATTGTTTTCTTGCAAAACTATTTTTTTCTATATATAATATTCATATATTTTTATATTAATATTTGGAGGTTTTTAATGTTTCCTTACTATCGTCTAAACAAAATTTTTACTTACATAAATAAGAGAAATATATCCCCTGTAAAAGATCTATGTGAAACTTTAAATATTACAGATAGAACACTTAGGACAGATATCCAAACAATAAATAAAATTTTGCAAAATAATGGAGCTACTATAAAAATAAAAAGAAAGTGTGGCTATTATATAGATATTGATGATAATGATAAATTTAATATTTTTTTAATAAATTTATCTAATAGTGAAAAGTCTAATATAGAGTTAGATTCTACAAAAGACCGTATGAAATATTTCCTTAATATTTTGTTATACCAAAATGACTACATTACACTAGACAACCTTGCAGACAAAGTATTTGTTACTACAAATACTTTAAAAAATTATATTAAATCTTTAAATCCAATTTTTTCTAAATATAATTTAGAAATTATAAATAAATCTAATTTAGGGGTAAAAATAATTGGCAATGAAGATGATAAACGTAAATTTTTAATAGAAACTATCCTATATGATAATTTCCAAAACTATATAACTACATTTAGTAAAGAAGAATATATGCTATTTAAAGATATTGATTTAGACAAATTAAAAAATATTGTATATAAAAAACTAAAAAAAGTAAATATAAAAATTAGTGACTATAATTTTAAAAACTTAATTATACACTTTGCTCTTATGGTATCTAGAGTAAAAAATGAATACTATATTAATAATTCTTTTAATATAAAAATAAATGATAGCTATAAAAGCTTTATAGATGAAATATCAAATGAACTAGAAAAAACATTTAATATAATTATGTCTGATGGAGAAAAACATTATATTTATCTACATTTAATAGCAAATAGCCATATTGATAATTTAATAAATAATGACATAAAAATTAAAGAAATCGTATCTGAGCTGTTAAATACTATATACATAGATTATAACTTCGACTTAAAAAATGATGAAATTTTATTAAATGATTTATTTGTACATTTTAAGTCTATATTAAACACAAAATATTTAGAATTAAACAAAAGAAATCCTCTATTAAACACAATTAAATCTAATTTTCCATTGGCATTTGATATAGCTTTATCAAGTGTTACTAAAATATTTAAAAATCTCCCCTATATGCTTACAGAAGATGAAATAGGTTATATATCTTTACATATAGGAGCAGGACTAGAAAGGTGTTTTTCTGGTAGTATAAAAGTTAAAAATATTATTTTAATCTGTGGTTCTGGACAAGCAACCTCTAGAATGTTAGAGGCTAGACTTAACATATTTTTTAAAGATAAAATTAATATTATAAGTCGTATGTCTTATAACGATTTTATTAATTTTCCTAAAACTGACCTTTTAAATATTGATTTTATTATTTCTACAATACCTATAACACTTAAAGATATTCCTATCGTTGTTGTAAATTTTGCTTTAAAAAATGAAGATATTGAAAAAATATCTAAACTTCTTACTCAAATATCATCTAACAAAACTAAAAATTCTATTAAATTTTTTGATAAAGATTTATTTTTACATTTAGATATGTCTATTTCTAAAAATGAATTATTAAACAAAATGTTTGACTTAATGAAAAAAAATAATATAATTGATGATGAATATATTTCATCTGTACTATATAGAGAAAGCCTATCTAAAACTAATATGAATGATATTTTTGCTTTACCTCACCCTATAAAGCTATGTTCAATGCAAACAAAAGTTGCTGTTGCTATATTAGATAAACCTGTTTTATGGAATGATAAATCATCTGTTCAAATTGTTTTTTTATTAGCCATAAAACAAGGAGAACAACAAAATATTGAGCATCTTTATGATATTTTTATAGAAATTGTCAATAATCATAACCTACAACAGCAAATTCTTGAAAGTTATAACTATGAACAATTTATTGAAAGTCTATATAAAAATATAAATTAAAACTATACCTATCTTTTTAATAACCTTAACTTTAATAAAAAAAGAGAGTAAAAACTCTCCTTTTTTATTGCTTAAAACCGTATTTTTCAACTCTCTATTTTTATTTTAAAAAAACTTTTGTCTACTTTCGGTACAAATCTTTCAAAATTTTTAATAAAAAATAATATTATCTCTTTAAAATAAATTTCAAATAGAACTAATTCAAAATATTAGATTACTTAATAATGGAAAATATGATGTCATCTTAAAAATAATTAAATTAATAAACAACAAATAAATTTTTAAATAATTTTAATATAAGCCGGTTTAAAATATTATTTTCATACTTTTTTATATTAGATTATATATTTCAAAACATTCTTTTTATGAAAAAATGTATTTCTGTGGAAAATTTTCCTATTAAGTATCGTTAAAACCTTTGGTTTTAGGCTATTTAAAGTGAAATGGAAAATTTCACTATTCTTGCTTAATGTATTAATATGATATTTTAAAACTAAATTGATTTTTTTGTATTATATTTAATTAATCAAACTTTTTATTCTTCATCAGTATTATTTAATGTAATATCATCAGATAATAAACCACTTTTTCTCAATAAAATTTCTCCTAAATTTCTATTAAAATTATAATTTCCTATTTTTACATTTTTATAATTATCATTACATACAAAAAGTATTTCATATAACTCTTTTATTTTATCTTCTAATGTAACAAATTTTCTGCTGGTATCTTCTATATCAAATGTTTCATTATCACAAATTAATCTACTAATTAATGAATCATTTAAATTTTTATAAACTTCTACTAAAGGCATAAAATCTTGTCCATTTATAAAATCTTCATATTTAGCTCTATTATGCATTTTAAGACCTAAAATAACTGGTAAAACATATATCACAATAAATTGTATATTCTCTTTATCATAAAACCATAAATTATCTTTTTTATGATTATATGCTAATTTTTCACCAGCCATTTTACACATTGTAATATATCTTGTTATTTCTCTTAATGAAAATTTATATGTATTAATAACTGCTTTAATTACACTATCAAATATATAACTTGTATCTTTAAAATTAATAGATTTATAAAATAATGACATATCAACAGGTGGAAGTGAAATTCTCAAATCAAAAAATCTATCTAAATATCTATTAGCATTAAAATCATTACCATAATATCTTTTTATTGTATGTTGCAACTCATTAATATTAACAGAAAATACAAATGTAATTTTATCATTTAAAAAATAATGTTTAATTCTTTCTAATAGTTTGACTGCATAACTAGGTTTACATCTATCTAATTCATCAATAAAAATAATAAGTCTATCTGCTTTTTCTGGTAATAATGTATTTAAAAATTCTTGTATTTGATTATTAATATCTTTAAATTTTTTTATTTCATCTAAAGGAGAAGTAGATTTAAAACTGTCAATTATTTTGTCCCATTTACCAAGATTAAAAAACTCTAATATTGATCCTATAAATTTTAAATAATCACGTTTTTTTAGTGAATAATCTGATTCTATATTACTTACTATGCTATAAACTAAAGATAATATTGGGTCTTCATCATTATCATTTTCCCAAGCATCATAATAAATACAAAGTTGTGGTTTAATATTTTGATTTTTAATTGAACATCTACTATGTTCTAATTTAGATTTTATTTTATTATTTTTATCTTCATCATTAATAACCCAAGAATTATTAGCATCTAAAAACATTTTTAATTGTTTTACAAAAAAAGTTTTTCCACTTCCCCAATCTCCTTCAACAGCAATAGAACAACTATCTTCAATATTATTTAAAATATATGCAAATCTAAAAATGTCATCATTTCTACCTATTGAATCATTTAAATATGTTTGTAAAATATTCTCATCTGTTAATTTTAATTCATAATTTTTCATAAATTTATTTATCTCCTTTGCTATTTAAATAAAATTCTTATCATATAATATTTATAAGTTGATTTTCTAAAACAGTTTTTCTTTCTCTCCAATCTGGCATCATAATAGTCAAAAAGTTATAAAAATCTTTTGAGTGGTTAGGGTATATAAAATGACAAAGTTTGTGTAGTATTACATATTCAATACAATTTTTAGGTGCTTGTATTAGTAAAATATTTAAGTTAATTTTATTTTTAGTAGGAAAACAAGAGCCCCAACTTTTTTTCATAGTTCTAACTTCAATTATAGGCATATTAATATTATGTTTTATAAAATCTAAATGTAATTTTTTAGTTATATCTAAAAATGTATTGTAAGCTATATTTTTAATATAAGTATCAACCATTTTTTTCTTTTTGTTAAAATTTAAAGGATTTTTAATATAAAGATATAAAAAAACTGTATCATTAAAAATTTTTTCTTCATTACTTTTAATTACTTTTAACCTTATATTTTTACCTAAAATATAAAAACTTTCTCCACTAATATATTGTTTATCATTATTTTTATGTTTACTTATTTCATTAAATTTATTTAAGGCATTTAAAATAAATTTACCTTGTTTTAAAACAAATTCATCAATAAAGGTAATAGGTACATTTTCATTGGCAGAAATAAAAATTTTACCATTATCTTTTATTCTAAGATTAATATTTTTTACTTTTTTAATTTGTAAAGTATATTTTATTTGTTTATTATCATATAATACTATTCTATCATAATCCATCAGTATCTCCTTATAGCAATTAATTTAACTTTTTCAATAATTTTATCAATAATAGAAAAATCTATTTTTATATTGTACTCACTTTCATAATTAAAAAATAAATCATCAATTTCAATTTCTATTTTTTTGTGTATGTCAAGATTTTCTTTCCAATCTACTTGTGTATTTTCTTTAAAAATATTAGTTATATGTACTGAAATATCTGTAATAAAATCTTGTGTAAAAAATTCTTTGCCTTGTATATCATCTAGAATAGTATCTAATACCATACATATACCACCGTAAAAAGCCTGTGCATTATAATCATTTTTAATTTTATCTGGATATACAATACTACTTTTATTATTTTCAAACTCTTCTAATATAGAACGTATTTTATTTAGGTAATCTTTATCATCTATTAATTTATCTTTAAATGCTTCTAAAGTTTCTTTAATTTTTTTAGAAAAACTTTCATAATAATAAGGGTTTTCGTCATATTTTTGTTTTATAACTTTAGTTAATTTACTTGTTATAGCTTCAGCTTTAGCACGATTTGATGTAAGATTTTCAATTTCTTTTTCTACATCTTCTTTATTTAAAATATTTATAGGTGATGTTATTTTTTGTAAACCAGAAACATATAAATGAGTATCTAAAAGATTTTGCATAATAGGTTCATACTCTGCATTGTCTATTACATCACAATATCTAATTTTAACACTACGACGCACTCTAGAATAAAAGACAAAATTATCTTTATATTGGTTAATTTCATTTTTATCTAAACTACAATATATTTTTTCAGAGTTTAAAACAATATTAAGATATTTACCTAAATTACAAAGTAAATTATAAAATTTTTCTCTTTTTTCTTCATTAGCTAAAGAAACTTCTATCTCCTCAATGTCTTTTTTATTTTTTAAATGTTCAAATAAATTTTCTAATGAATTGTTATAATCTCTAAGTTTATTAATAATATCTATTATATCAGTAATAATATTTTTTAAGTCACTATTATCAAAATATTCAAGTCCTGCTCCACTATAAATTTGCATTGCATCATCTAATTTTTTAATAAGTTGTCTATAATCTACAATTAAACCATAGTCTTTACCATCTCTTAATCTATTAGTCCTTGCTATTGCTTGTAATAATCCATGTTCTTTTAATTCTTTATCAATATATAGAACTTGACAAATAGGAGCATCAAATCCAGTTAAAAGTTTACTACAAACTATTAAAATATCTATTTCACCATTACAAAATTTATTTTTTATAGTTTCTTCATATTTATCAGTGTCCCCATATTTTTTCATCATTTTGGTCCAAAAATTTAATACTTGATTATCTAAAGGCTCATCTATATATTCTTCACCCTCTCTTATATCTGGTTTAGATATAATAACAGCACAATTTAAGTCTCCCATTTCTTCAAATACATCTAAATATCTAATAGCATCTTTTTTACAACTTGTAGCTAACATAGCTTTAAAACCTGTTTCTTTAATAGTGTTAATAAAATGATTATTTATATCAAGTGCAATCATATTAATTCTAGCGCTAGATGAATTTAATTTTTGTAATCTACTCCATTTATTTTTTAAATCTTTCTTTTGTTTTTTATTACATCTTTTACTACGTTCTTCAAACCATAAATCTATATTTTTTTCATCTACTTCTTGTATAACTGCTCTACCTTCATAAATAAGAGGTACTATTGCATTATCATCAACACCATCTTTAATAGTATATTTATGAATAAGTTTACCAAAACGATTTGAAGTTTTTTGATTTTTCATAAGAGGTGTACCAGTAAAGCCTATATAACAAGCATTTGGAAATACTGTACGCATTTTTGTAGACAAACCACCATAATTTGTGCGATGGGTTTCATCTATAAAAATAAAAATATTTTTACAATCTATTTTTACATTTGATTTTTCTACTGTATTAAATTTATTTATAATAGTGGTAATAATATCAGCTCTATTTTTTTCTATAAGCTCTATTAAGTTTTTGCTAGTTGTAGCATTTGCTGGTTTTAATCCAGTATGTGCAAAAGTAGTAGAAATTTGTCTGTCTAGTTCTTTTCTATCTGTAACAATTATAACTCTAGGCTTTATACTAGTCATTTCCATAAGTATATATTTAGCTAGCATAACCATAGTAAGACTTTTTCCACTACCTTGGGTATGCCAAATAAAGCCACCTTCATAAATATTTGCATTTTTACTTTCATTAATATTTTTAATAACTTCATTTATTGCAAAAAACTGTTGGTAACGACATATTTTTTTAACATTAGCATCATATAGTATAAAATATTTAATAATATTTTTAACTCTTTCTTTTAAAAAAAGTGAAATAATATTTTTATCTTGTATTGTTGGTTCTCTATCAATAACATATTTTTCTAAATTACTATTTAAAAAATTAGTATCTTGTTCTTTCCAAACACTCCAAAATTTTTTAGGTGTTCCACAAGTTGCATATTTAACACTATTTTTATTTGTAGACATTAATATTTGAGTAAATTTAAAAAGTTGTGGAATATATTCATTTTTTTGATTTCTTATAGTTTGCTCTATACCCTGTTCAACAGATATATAAGGTGCTTTACACTCTATAACACCAAAAGGTATACCATTTATAAAAAGAACAATATCAGGTCTTACATTTTTATAGCTATTTTTTTGTTCAATTTCAAAATCTTCTTTTATATTAATAACTTTATTTTCATTTTTCATTTCAATAGAAAACTCTTCTGTTATATGGAAAACATTATTTTCAAAATTATCCCAATCAATGTACTTTAAATTAAAGCTAAGGTTTTTCCCCTCTCCAACATTTTCAAGATAACTTTTACCATATAATAAATAGTCATAAATTTTTTCACTTGTACGTACTAACCCTTCAATTAAAGGTTCATCTAAATCATTTATAGCTTTTTCAATATTATTAACAGAAAATTTATTTTCTTTGCCTACAAAAGTATAACTATTTATTTTTATTAATTGCTTTTTTAAAATATCTTTTAAAATAACGTTATATCTACTACCACGCTCTTTTAAACATTGTTCTGGTGATATATAGTTATAACCCATTTTTATTAATAAATCTATTGCAGGTTGTTGACTTGCCATTTTTTCATTATATAAATCTTTATCCACATAAACACTCCCTTTATTTTATATTAATTTAATATAATCATTATCTCCATTATATTTTATAAATAGCAATTCTTCTAGCTCTGTTAATTATTCAATAGCTTTATTTAAGTCTAAATTATATTTATTAGTATATTTACTTAATGAATTATTATAGTATTTTAAATTATTTAAAAACCTCTTTGTTATTGTGATAAAGAGGCACTAGATTTTAAATCATACTTTTTACTTACTGATTTTATAACAAACTCTATAAATTTTCTAAATTTTGTAGGTGTTTCTCTATTTAAAGTTTTATAATAATAATTTAAACCTTTGTAAATTTCTGTTGTTATAAAAATATTTTTATATTGTGTATTACACATTTTTAAAATATCCATATGTGATAAAATTCTTGCTTTTCTACCGTTTCCATCAAAAAAGGTGTATTTTGACAAAATCCTAATGTACTTTACAATATATATCATATATGTTGTCATTTTCATCTATATTATTATAGTAGTAAAATTAACTTATGTACTTCATTTATCTGTGATGCTTTATATACTGCTTTTTCAGAGATATTACAAACATAAATAAAGTCATCTCTTAAACAATTATCATTTATATTTATTTTATCATTAGTATTAAAATTTATAATCTTAAATATCTCTTGTAGTATTTTTAAATTTAATTTATCTATACCATTATTATATTTATTATACAACTTTATCATATTGTAAGGCGTTTATTAAGATTTGTTTGTTGTTCTTTATTAGTATTATATAATTTAACTGTTGATATATTGTTTAATATGAACCCTCTATTATACTTGTATAAACTGCTTTAGGTAATATTTCATTATTTAACAATAAAATCACTCCTTTATAAATAAGGTGGGTTAAAACCCACCTTTCCTATAAAATTATTTTTCTTTTGTTATGCCTTTAAACGATGTACCATCTGCTTTACCATCCATAAATCTGCCTGTATTAGTATCTCTTTTTGTCCAAGTTTCTGTTTTTGGATTAAAAACTTGTGAACGTTCTTTTACCGCACCTTGACGATAACCTTTACCAGTATTTTTTGCCATAAATAGCCCTCCTTTCTTTTGTATTTATATAAAAGCTTAATAGCTATTATATCAAACTCTTATTATACCTGTTAAAAGTAATTGCATTAATGCTTTCTTTTTTTGTTTTTCTTGCTCTAAATCTTTTTGTAAAAGTTGTATTTCTTCATCTGCTTTTGATAATATGTTTACTATGGCGTTTTGTTCTTGTAAACTTGGTAAATTTATTTTCATTTGACATAAATCTTTAAAATTTAAACTATCTCTTACACTTCCTGTAAGTAAATTTTTCATTTTTTTAAAAAAATAATTAGTATCAGTAAAATACATAAAAAATTTATTTAAAAGTTGTTCTTTTGTTTTTAAAACTATATACATAGGACTTACTATTCCCTCTTCTATTTTGTTATACGTAGCAATAGAACCAACATTAATTCTTGAAGGATTATAACCTATATAACCATTTTTAATAATTTTATATTTACTTAAATCTTTACTTGCAACAGTTCTTCCAAATTGTTCTTTTTGTTTTAAAAATCCTAATTTATTTGAAATACTTAAAACATTATTAAAAGATAAATTTTTATTTTTTTCCTTTGTTTCTTCTAAAATAGTTTTTAATTTTACCTTTTCCCATTTATCATTAAAACCTTTTAATCTTATTTTACCAGTAATTAAATTTTGCATAAGATAATTTTTTTGCTTTTCTTTTTCCTCAATTAGCTTTATAATTTTATCTTGTGTTGTTAAAATATCGGATATTTTTTGTTGTTCTTTTAAACCAATTAAATTTATTAAACAATGTCCTATATCCCCTAAATTTATTTTTTTAGGAAAAGCAACGTGAATAGTTTTAGAATATAATTCTTTCTGTAAATTATATCCTTGTATAGCTTGATTTAAAAAATCACTATTCAGATTATTACTACATCTAATTAATGATAAACTAACATAAAATGCATATTTATTATGTGATTTTATTATAAAAGATGTTCCTATATCTCCTATTCTAGTCATAAAAATATCATTAAATTGAGGTTTTATTTTAAAGTTTTTTTCAAAATCTACTTCACTAATAAATTTACTACTTTTGTCTATATCTCTAATGTCTTCAACACTAATAAATTTCACTCCTTCTTTTGTATAATTAGGCGTTTTATGTGTACCATCATATATATCTGCTATTTCCTTTAACTTTTTAATTTTCCAATCAATAGGTACAATACCAACTTTAGTTTTTTTATAACCTTGTGGCACTTCTCCATTTTTTATTAATTGTATTCGTTGTTTGATTTCTTCTTTCAAAATATCACCACATTATTTTTTAAATTGTTTAACCTTATTTGAAAGGGTATCAAAATCTATTATTTCTTTTTCTTGTTGTCTTCTATTACTATCAAATTTTTCATATTCTTTTATTGCAATAGCATTAGCTACTTCTCTTTCAACTTTCCCAAAGTTCTGCAAAATATCTCTTTCATTAAATTTTAAAAATTCATCTAATTTATCTGCCCAATCTGACATATGCATCTCTTTTTTATTTTTTGCCATAAGCTCTGCATAATCTAAATACATATTAACAATTAAGTTTAAATTAGTTATTTCTTCTTGTGTTAAATAATTTTTAGCAACTGTTACATCAGATTTTCTAACTTTAACTCCTTTAAATGAAGTAAGTCATATTATCTTTTGTACTGTCTGCCCTATTTGCAATAATTTCTGGAGCAGTAAGCCCTGTTATTGCATACTCTAATTTATTTTGAACACACTTAAAAAAGTTTTTAGCCAATTCTGTTTTTCCGTCATAGTCTACAGATAACGCAAATATTTCTTTAACCTTTTGATAAACTCTTTTTTCACTTGCTCTAATATCTCTTATACGTTCTAAAAGCTCATCAAAATAATCTTCTCCAAACCTTTTAGGTTCTTTCAATCGTTCATCATTTAAAACAAACCCTTTTTTCATATATTCAATTGATATACTGCTTACCCAATTTCTAAAGTGATTACCAATATTACTTCGAACACGGTAACCAATAGCAAGCACCATATCTAAATTGTAATGCTTTATATTTCTTTCTATTTGCCTTGTTCCTTCAGTTTGAACTATCCGGAAATTCCGGAAAGTTGCCTCTTGTTGCAATTCTGCATCTAAATATATATTTTGAATATGTTCATTAATTGTTTTTATGCTAACTTGATAAAGTTTTGCAATAGCTTTTTGTGAAAGCCATACGGTTTCACTTTCAAAATATACATCTATTTTTGTATCACCTTTTTCATTTTGATAAATTAAAATATCTCCTAAATTATTCAAAATAGCCTCCTAAAATTTTAATGTTATTAATTTTTATTGTACAATTTATAAACCTAATTCTTGTAAATATTGTTTCATTTGTTGTTGTACTGTTTTTAATTCGTTTTCTATATCTTTAATATTTTTTTGTACTTCTTCTATATTAACCATTTCTTCTTCTTCAAAAGTGTCTACATATCTAGGTATATTCAAATTAAAACTATTTTCTTTTATTTCTTCAAAAGTAGCTTTATAGCTATATTTATCTATTGTTTCTCTATTTTCATAAGTAGTAACTATTTTTTCTATATCTATATCTCTAAGTATATTTTGGTTTTTACCCTTTTCAAAATTACCTTCACCACTTGCATCTATAAATAATATATCTTTATTTTCTCTATTTTTCTTAAAAATTAATATACAAGCTGGTATACTTGTACCATAGAATAGATTAACAGGTAAGCCTATTACAGCATCTAATAAATTTAATTCAATTATTTGTTGTCTTATTTTACCTTCACTAGCCCCCCTAAATAAAACACCGTGTGGCAATATAACACCCATTCGCCCTTTAACATCTAAACTACTTAACATATGAAGTACAAAAGCATAATCCCCTTTAGATGAAGGTGGCACACCTAAACCAAATCTTTTAAATTTGTCTAACTCAGCTGTCATTTTTTGTTTTTTACTATCTATACTATTATCTAAAAATCCTCTATCCCACTTATCTAAAGAAAAAGGTGGATTTGCTACTATAACTTGAAACTTCATTAACTCATCATTTTCTATATTTTGCGGATTTGAAATTGTGTCCCCTTGCCATATTTTAGCATTGTCTATGTTGTGAAGAAACATATTCATTCTACATAATGCATAAGTTTGATTATTTGCCTCTTGCCCATAAATTGCTATTTTATTTGTTTTAGCCTCTTTATATGCCTTTAATAAAAGCCCACCACTACCACAAGTAGGGTCATATATTCTTTCATTTTCTTTAGGTTTTACAAGCTTTGCTACTAATTTAGATACGTTACTAGCTGTGTAAAACTCTCCTCCTTTTTTACCTGCATCAGAAGCGAAATGCCCTATCATATATTCATAAGCATCTCCAATAATGTCATTACTTTCTAGTTTACTTTGTCTTAAATCTAACTCGTTAAAATCTTCTAACAAATTTCTAAGTGTAATATTTTTTTCTTTACTCGATCCAAAATCTACTTCACTATTAAAGTCAATAGCTCTAAAAACATTTCTAAGTTTACTACTATTATTTTCTTCTATACTTGAAAGTGCTATATTTATTTTTTCGCCTATTTTATCATCATTTCTATTTTTATATAAATAATCAAATGTAGCATCTTCTTTTAATATAAATCTTTCTTTTTGTATTACTCTTTCTATTCTTGTTTTATCATCACCATATTTTTCTTCTAATTCTTGTATTCTTTCTTTGTAAGTATCATTTAAGTATTTTACAAATAACATTGATAAAACATAATCTTTATATTTTGAACTGTCTATTTTACCTCTAAAACTATCACAAGCTTTCCATAATACTTTTTCTATATCCGCTTTTTTTGTCATAATTAGTTGCCTTTCTTTATTCTTCATTTATTTTTCTTATTATAGCATTATTAAGTTTAAGTTTTTCTTCTTTTAATTGACTAAGTAGTTTATTTTCTTTAATGGACAATAAATATAAATTACCTATTATAAGTTGTTTATCAATAGGTACTAAATTTAATGATAAATTACTATAAGTATTTGCAGTTATTGCATCTAAAATATTACTTATAGAATTTTGAAAGATTTTATGCTTTACCTTTTCAGTGTTTAAAAGCCAATATAAATATTGTGGTAAAACTTTTTCTTTATTACAAGTTAGTTTTAAAAAATTTGAAGATATAACTATATTTTCAGTTTCTTTTGTTATTAATATTGCTGTATATGGTTTAGTTAGCCTTACAATTATATCATCTTCTTTTGTTAAATAGTCATATTTTAACTTTTCTTTAGTTTTAAATATATCCAAAATTTCTTTATTTATAAAACCATTATGTACAGATGCTAAATTAATAGCTTTATATTCATAGTTAAAATTTTCTTGTGATAATTTCCTAGATAATATTAGCCCTGTTCTAATATTAGCACAATCTTTTAACTTCATAATACATCTCCTATTTTATTTGTAATGTTATTTTTAGAATATATCAAAGTTATTGAATACCCATTCATATTTTTATATTAATATAAATTTTTCCATTTACTAATAGGTTTTTAAAATATTTTTTTTGCAACGTATATTTAATAACAAATTTATTAAACATTCTACTATTTTTAAGTTATTATAATACCTTTACTTATATTTTGTCAATAAAAAAAGAAGTTATAAGCCTCTTTTTTGTTGAGGTATAATACATAGGTAACAAAAAAATATAAAAAAAGATTTCCCTTTGTGGTATAGTAAATTTGGAA
>CALWOZ010000029.1 GCA_944383305.1 uncultured Clostridia bacterium
TCTTTAGAGGCTTACAACAAGAAAAAAGCCCTTATAGGGCTTGAGCAAACCACCCGTTTAACGGGTGGTTTTGATTGATTTAAAGTATCAAATTTTAATATTCTGGGTCTATAAGACCATAAGAACCATCTTTTCTTTTATATACAACATTAATTTCATCAGTTGTAGAATTTCTAAATACGAAGAAATTATGAGAAATAAGTTCCATTTCCATAACAGCTTCTTCAGCATCCATAGGTTTAATTTCGAACTTTTTAGTTCTATCTATTTTAATAGTATCTTCATCATCTTCAGATTCTATATTCATAGATATAGCTTTTAATTCATCTGTAAATGAAGAATCTCTACGAGATTTATCTCTTAAACGGCTTCTATATTTAACCATTTGTTTTTCTAATTTATCTACTACTTCATCAATAGCAGTATACATATCATCAGATGTAACTTCTGCTCTTAAAACTCTTTTAGGTAGATTAACAGTAACTTCTATTTTTTGGTCTAATTTAACAACAGATAAAGTTACATTTATATCTGTATTTTCAGGGAAAAGCCTTTCTATTCTATTAATTTTGCTTGTGATTTTTTCTTTTAAAGCGTCTGTAACAGTAGTATTTTTTGCTTTGAATGTATAACGCATAACGAACACTCCTTTTTATCCTATTTTTAGTTAAATAATATGTATAATTTAACCTTACATATATATTATTCTACAAATATAATAAAAATCCTTTTAATTTATTAAAAAATAATTACCAAATAATAATTATAAAATATGTGAAAAAATACTAAAAGGACTTAAAACATATAAGTCCTTTTAATATTTTTATTAATACAATTATTATTTTTTAGCTTGCTCTAATGCTTGTTCTACAGCCTTAACTAATATATCATTTGTCATAGAAGTATCAACAGAACTTGTAATATCAGTACTTTGATTTTCTATTATTTGTGCAGAAACATCATCAATAGAACGTTCAAATAAAGGATAAAAAACTTCTTGTGTTTCGCCCATATTAACAAGAGCTATATCTAAAATTTCATCTTTAGAAACTGTAACTTCTACTGATACAGGATTGCTATGTAGTATTATTTCAGAAGAATATGTACCCGGATTATATGCTGTACTGTTATTTTTAGGTATAAATAAATATATAATAATACCTAATATAATAATACCTATAATAGCAAACATAGTTGTTTTTAAAATATCTTTAAGCTTTACAACTACTATTTTTGTGCTCAAAAAGACACCTCCTAAAAATAAAAATATATATTTATATTTTTATTACAATAATTAAAAAAATATGTTAAAATAATAATAAATTATATAAAAATAAGTAAGGTGAAAATATGAAATTACAATATATTTTTGGTAAAGCTGGTAGTGGTAAATTAGAGTCTTGTATTAATGATATATTAATAAGACAAGAAGAAAAATATTTACCATCTGTTTTTATTGTTCCAGAGCAATTTACTTTACAAGCAGAAAAAAAAGTCATAGAAAAGTCTAAAACAAAAGTATTATTTAATACATATGTTTTAAATTTTAAAAGACTTGCATATCGTGTTTTTTCTGAGCTTGGATTATCTAATAAAAAACCTCTTGAAGATATAGGCAAAACTATGATTTTAAGAAAAATATTATATAATCTTAATAAAGAGGATTTACTTAAGTATTTTTCTGAAAAATCTTATTCTAATATAGGGTTATTAGAAAAAATTGGAGATATTTTAAAAGAATTTTTTGAATTTGGTGTAGAGATAGATGATTTAGAAAGAGTTATAAAAGACGAAAATAATAAGGACAAGGAAAATTTAATATTAAAATTAAGTGATTTAAAAGAAATATATATAAAATATAAAGAATTTATAAAAAATGATTATATAACAGATGAAGGAATATTGGATATTTTAGCACAAAAAATAGACCAGTCTAGTATTATAACTAAAGATACAGAAATTTTTATATATGGATTTGAAGCTTTTAACAATCAAGAAATAAATATTATATATAAATTATTTGAAAAGTGTGAAAAAATTAATATATACTTTACATTAAATTCTAATATAACATATTTTGACAAGGTAAATCCTTTTGATCATTATTTTTATGTAAAAAACACTATAAATAAAATAAACGATAAAATTGTTAATAAACTTGGTGTAACTGTTGAAAAACCAATATATTTAGGACAAAATAAAAGACATAAAAATAATGAAGAGTTATATTTTTTAGAAGAAAACTTTTTGATATATAATAATAAAAAATATACAAAACAAGTGGAAAATATAAATATAGTTTGTTGTCAAAATAAATATACAGAGATAGAAAATGTATCAAGTATAATTTTAGATTTAGTAAAAAATAAAGGATATAACTTTAAAGATATAGTAATAATACTAGGAGATTTATCTTATCAAAAAAATATAAAAATGTTTTTTAATAAATATAATATACCATACTTTTTAGATGATAAAAAGAAAATAACAAATCATTGTTTAGTGGAATTTATAATGTCTGCACTAGATATTATAATATATAATTTTCAGTATGAAAGTATATTTAGATATTTAAGAACTGGAATATTAGACATATTAAACACTTATGATATAACTAAAGAAAGTATAGATATAATAGAAAATTATGTAATAAAATATGGTATAAAAGGTGATAAATGGAAAAAAGATTTTAAATATGGATTTTATGAAAACTCTGTTTATAATTATGACCAAATAAATAACATTAGAAAAAATATTTTAAAAAGTATGTCTAAATTAGATTTAAAAAGAACAAGAAAATATACTGTTTTAGAAATAAGCAGAGCTATATTAGATTTTATGGTGGATATAAATATAGAAGAAGCAATTAAATCTATAATAGAGCGAGATAGAACATTATTTAATCAAGCAATTATAAAAAATGCAGGTATTTTAGATGAGCATATGCAAGTTTTTAATAGTATTTGTGAAATATTACAAAAGTTTGTAGATATATTAGGAGAGGAAAAACTGACTTTAGATGAGTATAGCAAAATATTAAAATCTGCATTTGAAAAAGAAACTATAAGTATAATACCACCAACTCAAGACCAAGTGCTTATAGGGGACTTTGATAGAACAAAAATAACAGACAACAAAGTTTTAATAGCTATGGGCATAAATGAAGGCAATATACCAAAATATAAAGATGAATCTCCTTTTATATCAGATAATGAAAAAATATTCTTATTATCTAAAGGTATAGAAATGAGGGCTATATCTATATCTAGTATGGCAACAGAAATGTTAAATGTATATTCTTTAATTTTAAAACCACAAGATAAATTATATTTTACCTATTGTTTAAGTACATTAGAAGGAAATAGTAAAAAGCCTTCTGTTATTATAGAAAAAATTAAAAATATTTTTCCTAATTTAAAGGAGTGTATACAAGAAAATAGCCATATTAATTTAACAACATCTCCACAAATAGTTTTTGATAATATTTTTAAAAGTTTTAATTATATGGACAATATAAATGATTATTTAAAAGATACGTTTACGTGGTTTTTAAATAATAAAGATTTTGAAAATAGGTTAAAACATATTAAAGATGGAATATTAAAAATAGACAATAATGAAGATGAGTATATAAATAAAGAGTTATTAAACAAAGTTTATGAAAATAACATAGTTTTTTCTAGCGTATCAAAATTAGAAGAATTTAAAAAATGCCCATTTTCTTATTTTTTAAAATATACTCTTAATATAAAAGAAAGAGATACTAACATATTAGATTATTTAAAATTGGGAAATATATATCATAATATATTAGAAGAATTTTCTAATAAACTATTAAAAGATAATGTTAATATTGAAAATATAACAGAAAAGGATATATATTCATTAATAGATAATATAGTAGACAATATATCAAAAAGTGAAGAATTAGTCAGTATGTTTGAAGCTTCAGCAAGGTATAAATATTATCTTAGTAGAATAAAAAAAATTACAGGTATGTCTGCTAATGTAATAATAAGTCAAATAAAAGATGGTATGTTTATACCTAAATATTTTGAAATAAACTTTGATAATATAAATAAAAATAGTAAAATTTATAATAACATAAAAATAAATTTAAAAAATAACTATGAAATGATATTAAAAGGTAAAATAGACCGTGTGGACAAGCTTTATATAGACGATAAAGAGTATATAAAAATATTAGACTATAAATCTTCAGATAAAAAACTTAGTATAGACAAGGTTTATTATGGACTACAGTTACAAATACTTATGTATTTAGATACATTTATAAAGATTGAAGAAAATATGTTAAATAAAGAAATATTGCCAGCTGGTGCATTTTATTTTCAAGTAAAAGAAGATATGATAGAAGAAAAAGATAGCCAGGATAAATTTCAATCTAAATTTGACTTAAAGGGTATAGTGGCTAAAGATGAAAATGTAATAAAAGGATTTAATAAAAGTGACAAAACTAATAAAATAAAAGGGGTAAAATCTAGCGAATTAATTGGTATGGAAGATTTTAAAAGACTTTTATTATTGTCTAATATAGTCACAAAAGAGATTGGCAATGATATAATAACAGGAAATATAAAAGTATATCCTTATAAGTATAAAAGTGATACAGGCTGTGAATATTGTGATTATAAAGATATTTGTAATTTTGAAATATTAAACAAAAAGGTAAAATACAATAACTTAAAAGAACTTAAAGACGAAGAATTGTGGCAAAAGATAAATGAGAAAATAGATGAAAATGAAAAGTAAGAGGTTTTTTATGAAAATAAAAATGATAGGTGTGGACCATACTAAAGCACCATTAGAATACAGAGAAAAAGTAGCATTTAGTCAAACTAGAGCAATAGAGTTTTTAGAAAATATAAAAAAGGATGAAAATATATTAGGTTGTGTAGTTTTATCTACTTGTAATAGGACAGAAATATGGATAAGCTATAAAGACCATTTAAAAGTTGAACTTGATAATATTTTATGTGACTTTAAAAATATAAATATTGATGATTATAAAAAGTATTTTGTTTATAGAGAAAATAAAAAAGCAGTAGAGCATCTTTTTATGCTAACTTCAGGGCTTAAATCTAAAATATTAGGCGAAGACCAAATTATTACACAAGTAAGAAATGCAGTAGAATTATCAAGAAATAATAATTTTTTAGATACAGTTTTAGAAATATTATTTAAAAATGCTATAACAGCTAGTAAAAAAGTAAAAACTAATGTAAAATTTAATAAAAGTTCATTTTCTGTTATAGATAGTGCTATAAAAAAGCTAGAAAGCATTAATATTGATATAAAAAATAAAAATTGTTTAGTTATAGGTAATGGTGAAATGGGAAGACTAGCCGGAGCCACATTTGTAAAGAGTGGGGCTAATGTGACAATGACTCTTAGACAGCACCATAAAGGTGACGTAATTATACCAGTTGGTGTAAATATAATAAGCTTTTTAGATAGAATAGAAGTTTTGCCACAATTTGACATAGTTATTTCTACTACGTCTACTAATAGATATATGTTAAAATATGAAGATGTTTGTAAAATAAAACTAAAAGAAAAAGTAGTATTTATAGATTTAGCTGTGCCTAGAGATATTGATGAAAGGATATTTAATATTAAAGGGGTAACAGGATTTAATATAGATGATTTTAAAATAGAAGAAAGTGAGTTAAAAAATTTTAATGAAAATATAGAAAAAGCAAAAAATATTTTAAATGAATATATAGAAAATTTTTATAAATGGTATTTTAATAAAGACTTAATAAATAGTGTGTTTAATATAAGTCAAAAGGTGGCAGATGACACAATATTTCGTATTAACAAAATTGTAGATGATAATACTAAAAATATTGTAGAAAAAGCATCTAAAAAATCTATTGAAAAGCTAATCTTTTGTTTAAGAGATAATATGAAAGTAGACGATTTTAAAAATTTTATAAATATAATAGAAAATAACTATTTAGATAACAATATATAAAGTGACAATAACTTTCTCTATATTTATAAACCTAAAATATAATTTTTAGACTATTAAAATACTTTTATAATAATCAAAATAATTATATTATAGATTATAGTTAATAGATAAAACTATGAAAAATATATGTAGATTTAGCTAAAAATTTAAGGAGATAATAAAATGAAAAAAGGCAAAGTTTGGCTTGTAGGGGCAGGACCTTCAGATTTTGAATTATTAACAATAAAAGGTAAAAAAGTTATAGAACAAGCAGATATAATATTTTATGATAGACTTGTATCTAATAGTATAATAAATCTTGCTAAAGATGACGCTATTTTAATAGACGTAGGGAAATGTTCTAACAATCATACTATGCCACAAGAACAAATAAATAAGCTTTTATTAAAATATGCTTTAGAGGGCAAGAATATAGTAAGGCTAAAAGGAGGAGACCCATTTTTATTTGGAAGAGGTGGAGAAGAATTAGAACTTTTAGCTAAAAATAATATTCCATTTGAAATTGTAAACGGTATAACCTCAGCAATAGCTGTACCAGCATATAGTGGTATACCAGTTACTCATAGAGATTTTGTAAGTTCGTTACATATTGTAACAGGGCATACAAAAAACAATAGTTTGAATATAGATTTTAAATCTCTTGTTAAATTAAATGGTACAATTGTTTTTTTAATGGGAGTATCATCTTTAAAAAATATTTGTGAGGGTCTTTTAAAAGCTGGTATGGATAAAGATATGCCCGTATGTATTTTAGAAAAAGGAACAACAGCTAGACAAAGAAATATAAAAGGAAGACTTAATACTATTTACAAACAATCTATACAAGAGAAAGTTAAAACACCAGCTATAATAATAGTAGGTAAAGTATGTGAATTATCAAAAAATTTTGAATGGAGAAAAAACTTACCATTATCTAACACAAGAGTTTTGGTGACAAGACCTAAAGACATAAACTCAAATTTTTGTAGTATGCTAAGAGATAATGGAGCAGAGGTGATAGATTTACCTACTATAAAAACTGTACCTATAAAAAACATCAAAATAGAAGAGGCTTTTAATAATTTAGATTATAATTATATAGTTTTTACAAGTCCTAAAGGAGTAGAGTATTTTTTTCAAAATATGAAAATTTATAAAAAAGATGTAAGGTGTTTATTTAATAAAAAAATAGTAGTTGTAGGTAAGGCTACTAAAAAATCATTAGAAGAAAAAGGTCTATTTATAGATATTATGCCAAAAACTTATTGTGGAGAAGAATTAGCTAAAGAATTATTAAAATATATAAAAGCTAATGATAAAATACTTATAGCTAGAGCAAAAGATGGTAATAAAGAAATTTTAAATATATTAAATAAAAGTAATATAATAATAAATGATTTAGCATTGTATGAAACAAAATATGATAAAGCAAGTTTTATTAATTTTAATTTTGAATATGATGATATAGTAACATTTACAAGTGCATCTACTGTAACAGGGTTTATTAACGCCACTAAGCACTATAATTTAGATTATAGTAAAATAAAAGCCGTATGTATCGGCAACCAAACAGAAAAAGAGGCTAACAAATATAAATTTAAAACATTTGTATCTAAAGAAGCCACATTAGATAGTTTGTTACAAAAAGTTATAGAAATATGTAAAAAGGAGTGATAAAATGAATAGAGGAAGAAGACTTAGACAAACAGAAAATATTAGAAATATGGTTAGTGAAACAAAAATAAACAAATCATCTTTAATATATCCATTATTTATTCAAGAGGGGAATAATATAAAAGAAGAAATAAAAGCTATGCCTAATCAATATAGATATAGTGTAGACAAACTAAACTTTGAAATAGAAAATCTTTTAAAAATGGGAATAAATAATGTTATATTATTTGGCATACCTGATAAAAAAGACTGTGTAGGTACAGGAGCATATATAGAAGATGGTATTATACAAAAATCCCTTAGAGAAATAAAAAGAAATTTTAAAGAAATGACTTGTATAACAGATGTTTGTATGTGCGAATATACAGACCACGGACATTGTGGTATATTAGATAAAAATAATGTAGTAGACAATGATAAAACTATAAAAATATTAGGAAAAATTGCTACAAGTCATATTAAAGCTGGTGCTGACATAGTAGCACCTTCTGATATGATGGACGGAAGAATAAAAGAAATAAGAAATGCACTTGATAAAGAGGGATTTATAAACACACCTATTATTAGCTATGCAGTAAAATATTCATCTTCTTTTTATGGACCTTTTAGAGATGCAGCTAACTCGGCTCCAGCTTTTGGCGATAGAAAAACTTATCAAATGGATTATAGAAATAGAAATGAGGCAATAAAAGAGGCTTTATATGATATAGAAGAAGGAGCAGACATAATAATGGTTAAGCCAGCCCTTAGCTATTTAGACATAATAAGAGATATAAAAAATAATATAAACTTGCCAGTATGTGCCTATAGCGTTAGTGGAGAGTATTCTATGATAAAAGTAGGTGGGGCAAGTGGAATAATTGATGAAGACAAAATTATTATGGAAACAACAACAAGTATGTATAGAGCAGGAACGGATATTTTAATAACTTATTTTGCAAAAGAACTTGCAAAATTTATAGACGAAGGGAGAATATAAATGAGCATTTTTGATTTAGCTAATAAGTACATACCAGGAGGAGTTAATAGTCCAGTAAGAGCATTTAAAGCAGTAGGACTAGAGCCTATTTTTATAGAAAAGGCAGATAAAGCCTATTTATATGACATAGATGGAAAAGAATACATAGATTATGTATGTTCGTGGGGACCTTTAATATTAGGGCATAACAATGAAGAAATAAGAAAAAATGTTATAAAAGCCTGTGAAAATGGACTTAGCTATGGTGCAGCCACTAAACTAGAAGTGGATATGGCTCAATTTATATGTGAAAATATTAAACATATAGATAAAATAAGAATGGTCAACTCTGGAACAGAGGCAGTTATGAGTGCTATAAGGCTGGCTAGAGGATATACTGGCAAAGAAAAGGTAATAAAATTTGATGGTTGTTATCACGGACATAGTGATTCTATGCTTATACAGGCAGGCTCTGGACTTATGACAGAGGGTATACCAGATAGTAATGGAGTGACAAAAAATTGTGCTATGGATACTATAAGTATACCATATAACAATTTAAGTTTATTAAATCAAGTTTTTGAAAAATATAAAAATAATATTGCTTGTGTTATATTAGAACCAGTAGCTGCTAATATGGGAGTTGTCCTACCTAATGATGACTTTTTAAAAGGTGTAAGAAAGTTATGTAATGATTATAAAAGTCTATTAATATTTGATGAGGTTATAACAGGATTTAGACTTTGTTTTGGTGGTGCATCAGAATATTTTAATATAGAACCAGATTTAGTAACTTATGGTAAAATAATAGGAGCAGGTATGCCAGTTGGCGCTTATGGTGGTAAAAAAGAAATAATGGATATGATAGCGCCTAATGGAGCAGTGTATCAAGCCGGCACTTTAAGTGGAAATCCAATAGCTATGACGGCAGGTCTTACTCAGCTTAAAATATTAAAAGAAAATGAAGAAATTTATAAAAATATAAATAATATATCTAAATATTTATTTGAAAATATAAAAGATATTATAAAAAGGAATCATTTTGATTGTAGTGTAAATTATATTGGGTCTTTAGGTTGTATATTTTTTACTAAAGAAAATGTATTTGACTATACAACAGCTAAAAAATCTAATATTGTAAATTATGCAAAATATTTTGAAAATATGCTAAATAAGGGCATATACATAGCTCCATCACAATTTGAGGCTATGTTTTTATCTAATGAACACAACAAAAATATTATAGATAATACATTAAATATTATTGAACATAGCATAAAAAATATTTAACTTATAAAAATATATAGATAATAATATAAAAATATGGTAAAATAATATGGTATATATAAATATACCAATATATATTATATAAATGTGGAGGTTATTATGGAAAGAGCCTTGCCAAAACATATAGCCATTATTATGGACGGTAATGGAAGATGGGCAAAAAAACGACTTTTACCTAAAAAAATAGGACATAAAGCAGGAGCAGATGCTTTAAAAAAACTTCTTAAAAAAGTTGAAGAAACAGAAATAGAGCACATTACAGTTTATGCTTTTTCTACTGAAAATTGGAAGAGAGAAAAAGAAGAAATAGACGATTTAATGAAGCTTTTAAAAGATTATATACAGCAATATATAAAAGAAAATGAAAAAAGTAATATAAAAATAGATACAATAGGTGATTTAACTGTATTAGATGAAGATTTGCAAAGAGATTTAGCTCACCTAAAAGAAATATCTAGTAAAAAAACAGGACTTAGTCTACATATAGCCTTAAACTATGGTGGTAGAGATGAAATAATACGAGCAGTAAAAAATATTGTAAAAGACGTAAATAACAACAATTTATTAATAGAAAATATAGATGAAAATATGTTTTCTTCTTATTTAGATACTAGAGAATACAAAGACCCAGAGCTTATAGTAAGAACAAGTGGTGAACTTAGAATTAGTAATTTTTTAATATGGCAAGCTGCATATAGTGAATTTTATTTTAGTGACAAACTTTGGCCAGATTTTACATTTGAAGATTTAGAACAAGCAATAAATTCTTATCAAAAAAGAGAAAGGCGCTTTGGCGGTAGGTTAGATAGTTAACAATGTTAGTTAGAATAATATCAAGTTTAGTTTTATTTCCTATACTTTTTGCTTTTGTATACTATGGAGGATTACCTTTAAAAATAGGTACTATATTTGTATCTATAATAGGTATGTATGAATTTTATAAAGCAATATGTAAAAAGATAATGCCTATTCACTATTTAGGATTTATTGTGACAATAACTTATCTATTAGTATTAGATACAGAATTATTTCAAATATCAGATTTAATATTTGGTATATTTTTATTATTAAGTATGATATTTATGGTTTTTCATCATAAAACTATAAGTATATTTGATGTAGCTTTAACATTTTTTGGTGTTTGCTATATACCACTTATGTTTTCAACAGTTTATTTAATAAGACAACTTGATTATGGAAATTATACTGTTTGGTTACCATTTATATGTGCGTGGGCTTGTGACACTGGTGCATATTTTGTAGGGATAACTATGGGTAAGCATAAACTTACACCAGAGCTTAGTCCTAAAAAAACAATAGAAGGTGCAATAGGTGGAGTTTTATTTTCTGCAGTATTTTGTGGTATATATGGATTTTTTATATCTACAAGAAAAATAGAAATAGAACACATTTTTAATAATAGTAATATTGCTATAATTAGCTTTGTATTATTAGGTATAATAGGGGCTATATTTGCTCAATTTGGAGATTTAACAGCATCTGCTACAAAAAGAAGATTTAACATAAAAGATTATGGTAAACTTATACCAGGTCACGGGGGTATACTAGACCGTTTTGATAGTGTAATTTTTACAGCTGGTATATGTTATATAATTCTTAAAATAATTCAAATTTATAATATTATTCTTTAATATTTTGGAGGATATATGAATAAAAATATAGTTATATTAGGTTCTACAGGCTCTATTGGGACACAAGCTTTAGAGGTTGTGGAAAATTTAAAAAATATAAATATTGTTGGTTTATCTACAAATACTAATATAGATATTTTAGAATGTCAAATTAGAAAGTATAATCCTATGTATGCTTGTGTTATGAATGATGAAAAGGCTAATGTTTTAAAACAAAATATTAAAGATACTAAAACACAAGTTTTAATAGGAGAAGAAGGACTTATTAAACTTGCAACTTTAGATAATATAGACACTGTTTTAAACTCTTTAGTAGGTAACATTGGTCTTTTACCTACAATATATGGAATAAGAGCAAAAAAAGATATAGCTCTTGCTAATAAAGAAACTTTGGTATCAGCAGGTAAGCTTGTTATGAAAGAAGCTAAAAATAGAGGCGTAAATATATACCCAATTGATAGTGAACATTCAGCTATTTTTCAATGTTTACAAGGAAATAAACATAGTGAAATAGAAAAAATAATATTAACAGCATCAGGAGGACCTTTTAGAGATTATACAAATCTTGATAATGTTACATTAGAACAAGCATTAAATCACCCTAATTGGTCTATGGGTAAGAAAATAACAATAGATTCTGCTACACTTATGAATAAAGGACTTGAGGTAATAGAGGCTAAATGGTTATTTGACATAGATGTAGATAAAATACAAGTTATTATCCACCCACAAAGTATAATACATTCTATGATAGAATATAAAGATAGTGCAGTTATGGCACAGCTTGGAACACCTGATATGAAAGTTCCTATACAATATGCATTAGCTTACCCTAATCGAGTTAAAAATGATTTTGAAAAGCTAGACTTATTAAAACACAATAGCCTTACATTTAAAAATCCTAATTATGAACTTTTTCCTTGTTTAAAATATGCTTTTGAGGCTATAAAAATAGGTGGGACTATGCCTTGTGTCTTAAACGCTAGTAACGAAATAGCAGTAGAGTATTTTTTAAATAGTCATATAAAATTTACAGATATACCTAAAGTTGTATATAAAGCTATTGAAAATCATAAAGATGAAAACAAACTAGACTATACTTTAGAAGAGGTTTTAGAAGCGGATAAAAATGCAAGAAAGTTTGCTAAAAATATTTGTATGAGTATAAAAAATATGTAGTGAGGTGAAATATTTGTCTTTAATAATAACTATTTTAATATTTGGATTTATTATATTAATCCACGAATGGGGACATTTTATTGTAGCTAGAAAAAGTGGTGTATTTGTAGAAGAATTTGCAATAGGTATGGGGACAAAATTGTGGAGTAAAGAAAAAAATGGTACTTTATACTCTATTAGACTATTTCCTCTTGGTGGTTATTGTAAAATGAAAGATGAGGACACAGCTAGCGATGACCCAGATAGTTTTTCTAATGCTACTATGCCTAAAAAGTTTGCTATAATTTTTGCTGGTGCTTTTATGAACTTTGTTTTAGCATTAGCTATATTTATTGGTATAGCATTTTTTAGTGGTAGCGCCACAACAACAGTTAGAGAAGTTAGCGACAACTCTCCAGCTAAAGAAGCTGGCATACAATCAGGAGATATAATATATGAAGTAGACGGAAAAAGAATAAGAAGTTTTGAGGATTTAACATTTAAGTTTTCAAGACTTACACCTGATACAAATAAAAGTTTTGACATAACCATAAAAAGAGATGGAGAAAAGTTAAGTTTTAACCTAATGCCTCAATTTGATGAAGCTACAAATAGATATTTAATAGGTATATCACCAGTATTAAAAAATGGACTTTTTGCTAAAGATATTGATGGTATAGAAAAAAATACATTTTTTAGAACTATACGTGATGGATATTTTAATATGATTTTTACAATAAAAGTAACTATAATAGGGGTTGTAGAACTATTTACTGGACAAATAGGACTAGATCAAATGATGGGACCTATTGGTATAACTCCTGTTATAGATAGCCAATATGAAAGTGCTATGCAAGTTAGCGTTGGTGCTACTATTCTTACTATGCTTAATATAATGGCACTTTTAAGTGCTAATATTGGTGTTTTTAACCTTTTACCAATACCAGCTCTTGATGGTGGGAGAATAGTATTTTTATTTATAGAACTTTTAAGAGGTAAACCTATATCTCCAGAAAGAGAAGGTGTAGTTCACTTTGTAGGCTTTGTATTGTTAATGGGCTTTGGAATATTTATTGCTTTTAAAGATATAATTAATATTTTTTGATACGAAGTATCAAAATAAACTAAACAAGCAATTCCTATTATTCTTCTTCCATACTAACGCAATTTTTATTTATTTTGACGCTTTACGCAAAAAATATTGTAATTCAAAAATTGTGTATTGCAATTCAAGAATTGCAATAGTATTAACACCAAAAGTGAGTTTATAATTTTTATCTCGAATAATAGCTTAATTGAAATTAATCAATATTTTTTAAAAAAATAATAATAAATATATTAATATCCCTTGTTTGTTTTACAAATAAGGGATATTATAAAATATATAAATATAAATTTTAGGAAGTGATTTTTTGATAGATTTTATAAAAAGAAGAAAAACAAAAGAAGTATCTATTGGTAATGTAAAGATAGGTGGGAACAATCCTATTGCTATACAGTCTATGTGTAACACTAATACAAGAGATGCTAAATCTACAATAGAACAAATAAACAAGCTGACAGAAGAAGGATGTGAAATAATAAGAATTGCTATTCCAGATATAGAAGCTTGTGAAGCTATAAAAGAAATAAAAAAAGGAATAAAAATACCATTAGTTGCAGATATACATTTTGATTATAGACTAGCCTTAAAAGCTATGGAAAATGGCATTGATAAAATAAGAATAAACCCTGGTAATATAGGTAATGAAGATAGAATAAAAGCAGTTATAAATATGGCTAAAGAGCGAAACATACCTTTAAGAATAGGAGTAAATTCAGGGTCTTTAGAAAAAGATATATTAGAAAAATATAAAGAGGTTACGCCTAAGGGGTTAGTAGAAAGCGCCTTAAGACACGTTAAAATAGTAGAAAAATATAATTATGATAATATAGTTGTATCTATAAAAGCATCTAGTGTACCGTTTAGTATGGAAACGTATTCTATATTATCAAATGAAATAGATTATCCACTACATTTAGGAATAACAGAGGCAGGTACAGTATGGAGTGGAGCCATAAAATCGGCAGTAGGTATAGGATCTATTTTAAGTATGGGTATAGGTGATACTATAAGAGTATCTTTGACAGGTGACCCAATAGAAGAAATAAAAACTGCTAAAGAAATTTTAAAATCTTTAGGTCTTAGAAAATTTGGTATAGAATTTATTTCTTGTCCTACTTGTGGAAGAACAGAAGTAGACTTAATATCTATCGCTAATAAAGTTGAACAAGAATGTAGAAAAATAAATAAAAACCTAAAAGTAGCTGTTATGGGGTGTGCTGTTAATGGACCTGGAGAGGCTAAAGAGGCTGATATAGGTATAGCTGGTGGTAAAGGATATGGACTTATTTTTAAAAAGGGTGAAATATTAAAAAAAGTACCTGAAGATATGCTTATACCAGAACTTTTAAAACTTATAAATGAGTTATAATTTGGAGTGATTTTTTTGGATAATAAAAAGTTTTCAAATGTTTTTTCTAAAATTAAGCTATCTGCCAATGTAAAGACAATACTTAGAAATACTCAAGTTTCTAACATAAAAATTAATAGAAACAATGCTATGGCAGAGATATTTTTAAAAAGTGATAAAATTATAAATGAATCTTGTTTAAAAGACTTTGAAGAAGATATATTTGAAAATTTTAACTTTTTAAAAGAAGTAAAAATATATTTAGAATATATATTAGAAGATTTAACTTTACAAGAAAAAATAGAAAAAATATGGGGAAATATAATAAGCATTATAAAAGAAAAAAGTCCTATTTGTTTTCCTATATTTAAAGATTCTACATTTCTAATAGAAGAAAATATTTTAAACATAAATTTGTATAAAAAAGGAGCTTTTATATTTAAGTCTAAAAAAATAGACACTATTATAGAAAATATTATAAAAGATAGATTTGGACTTAATATTTTTGTTAAATTCATAGATATAAATAATGATATAGATAATAGAAAACAAAAAGATGATGAGTTAAAACAACTTATAGCTAAAGCATTAGAAAATAATAATGTAACCAATAATTATGAAGAAAGAAGAGAAAACCAACCACCAGAGATAAATAAATTTAGACGAGTAAAAAGGCTTTCTCTTAAAATAAAAGATGAGATAAGTGGAGATATAAGCAAAATAAAAGGTTCTGTAAATGATGGAGAAACAATAATTATAAAGGGTAAAATATTTGGGATAGATATAACAGAAACAAAAAAAGGTAAATATATTGTAAAAGTAGACATTACAGATATGACAGATTCTGTTAGTTTTAAATTTTTTGTATCTCCAGAAGATTTTAAAGAAGATTATAGTAGTATTATAAAAAAAGGTAATTTTGTTATAGTAAAAGGTGAAATAAGATATGATGAATATATGAAAGAACTTATATTAGTACCTATTGAAATATGTATGACAAATCCACCAGAGGCTAAAATGGACAATAGTGAAGAAAAACGAGTAGAACTACATTTACATACACAAATGAGCAAAATGGACGGAGTGACCCCAGTTAAAGACATAATAAAAAGAGCTAGCGAATGGGGACATAAAGCTGTGGCTATTACAGACCACGGAGTTGTACAAGCTTTTCCAGATGCTATGGATATGGCAAGAAAGCTAGGAATAAAAGTGTTATATGGAGTAGAGGCTTATCTTGTAGATGATTTATCTAGTGTTGTAGAAAATAGTAAAAATCAAAGACTTTTAGATGAATATGTTATTTTTGACCTAGAAACAACAGGGCTTAATAGAGAGTATAATAAAATAATAGAAATTGGTGCAGTTAAAGTAAAAAATGGTGAAATAATAGACAGATTTTCAACTTTTATAAATCCACACGAAAAACTAAGTGAAGATATTATTAAACTAACTAATATAACCGATGATATGCTTTTAGATGCTCCAGAAGAAAGTGAAATATTACCTAAATTTTTTGAATTTTTTGGTGACAGTGTATTAGTTGCTCATAATGCAAAATTTGATATGGGATTTATAAAAAAATGGGCAGAAAGAAATAAGAAAACAATAGAAAACACTGTTTTAGATACAGTTGGTTTATCTAGAACTATTTTTCCTGATATGACTAAACACACCCTTAATGTACTTGCTAAAAAATTAAACATATCTTTAGAAAATCATCACAGAGCAGTAGATGATGCAGAAGCTACTGCTAACATATTTATAAAATTTATTGAAATATTAAAAAATGAATATAATGTAAATAGTCTTGATGAGGTAAATGAACTTGCAAGGACTAATATAGAGGTAAAAAAATTAAGACCTAATCACGCTATAATACTTGTAAAAAATCAAAAGGGTCTTAGAAATTTATATGAGTTAATATCTAAATCTAATTTAGAATATTTCTTTAGGGACCCACGAATACCAAAAAGTGAATTTTTAAAACTTAAAGAAGGTCTTATTATAGGAACTGCCTGTGAAAATGGAGAATTTTATCAAGCAGTATTAAATAATGCAGATGATGATGAAATAGAAAAACTTGCAAATTTTTATGACTACTTTGAAATACAACCAGTAGCAAATAATGAGTTTTTAATACACAATGAAAAAGTATCTAATATTAATAGTATAGAAGATTTACAAAATATAAATAAAAAAATAATAGAATATGGTAAAAAATATAATAAACCAGTAGTAGCAACTTGTGATGTACATTTTTTAGATAAAGAAGATGATTATTTTAGAAAGATAATAATGGCATCTAAAGGATTTAAAGACTGTGATAATCAACCACCTCTATATTTTAGAACAACAGAAGAAATGCTTGAAGAATTTGCATATTTAGGCAAAGATTTAGCTTATGAGGTTGTAGTTAAAAATACAAATCTTATTGCCGATATGATAGAAAATGTATTACCTATTCCAGATGGAACATTCCCACCAGAGATAGAAGGTTCAGACAAAGAATTAACAAATATAACAATGACAAAAGCAAAATCTATATATGGAGAAGAATTACCTAAAATAGTTAAAGATAGGCTAGAGCGAGAGTTAAATTCTATTATAAAAAACGGTTTTGCTGTCCTTTATATAATCGCTCAAAAAATAGTATGGAACTCTAATGACAATGGATATATAGTTGGTTCTAGAGGGTCTGTTGGGTCTTCCTTTGCGGCTACAATGGCTGGTATAACAGAGGTTAATCCTTTATCTCCACATTATTTTTGTAAAAATTGTAAATATTCTGACTTTGATTCGGAAGATGTTTTAAAATATGCAGGTAATTCTGGCTGGGACTTACCTGATAAAGAATGTCCTATTTGTGGTAATATGTTGTCTAAAGACGGACACGACATTCCTTTTGAAACATTTTTAGGATTTGAGGGAGATAAAGAACCAGATATAGATTTAAACTTCTCTGGTGAATTTCAAGCACAAGCCCACCAATATACAGAAGAACTTTTTGGTGAAGGCTTTGTATTTAAGGCTGGAACAATAGGAACACTAGCTGATAAAACAGCCTATGGATATGTAAAAAAATATGCAGATGAAAGAAATATAAAAATAAGTGGAGCAGAGGTTAATAGACTAGTAGAAGGGTGTGTGGGTATAAAAAGAACAACAGGACAACACCCAGGAGGGCTTATGGTTGTTCCTAACACAAAAAGTATATATGACTTTTGTCCAGTACAAAGACCAGCAGATGACCCAACCTCTAATGTTATAACTACTCATTTTGATTATCATTCTATTAGTGGGCGTATATTAAAACTAGATTTATTAGGACACGACGTTCCAACCATTTTACGTATGTTAAAGGACTTTACAGGATTTGACCCACTTAACACTCCTATGGATGATAAAGCTACTATGTCTTTATTTACATCACCTAAAGCATTAGGTCTAACTGTTGAGGATATAGAATGTGACACAGGCTCATTAGGATTACCTGAGTTTGGAACCCCTTTTGTTATACAAATGCTTATGGATACTAAACCTAATAGTTTTTCAGACCTTGTTAAAATATCTGGTCTTTCTCACGGTACTGATGTTTGGTTTAACAATGCACAAGATTTAATAAAAAATAATGTGGCTACTCTTAAAGAGGTAATACCTACAAGAGATGATATTATGGTTTATCTTATATTAAAAGGTGTTGAAAATAAACTTGCCTTTACAATAATGGAATCTGTAAGAAAAGGTAAGGGATTAACCGAAGAATTTGAACAGGCTATGATAGAAAAAAATGTTCCAGATTGGTATATAGAATCTTGTAAAAAAATTAAATATATGTTCCCTAAAGGACACGCAGTTGCTTATGTTACTAATGCTTTTAGAATGGGATATTTTAAAATAAATTATCCATATGCTTTTTATGCAAGTTTATTTTCTGTTAAAGTTGAAGACTTTGATTATGACCTTATGTGTTTTGGACTAGAGAAAGTACAAAAAGCTATAAAAGAAATACAAGTTTTAGGCAAAAGTGCAACAACAAAAGAAAAAAATAAGTTAGTTGTTTTAGAACTTGTTAGAGAAATGTATAAAAGAGGACTTAAATTTACTAAAATGGATTTATATAAATCTAAAGGGTTTAAATTTAATGTTACAGAAGATGGACTTTTACCTCCTTTATGCTCTGTTCAAGGACTTGGTGAACAAGCTACACAAAATATTGTAGATGCAAGAGAAGAAGGAGAATTTGATACAATAGAAAATCTTGTAGAACGAACTAAAATAAGCAAAACAGTAGTGGAAATATTAAAACAAAATGGTGTTTTAGATGGCATACCAGATACAAATCAACTTACATTATTTGTTTAAGCTATCATTAATAAACTATATTTTTTATAATATTTTTAAAAACTTTACAAAAATTTTACAATAATTATACTATAATATGCTATTAACTTAAAATAATATGCTTTATAATACAAATATACTAAAAAATTTAATAAAAGATTTGGAGATTAAGGCTATGAAAAGAATATTAAAATTTTTATTGGTATCAACATTAATTACAGCTACTTTAGTAGGTTGTAGCTCTGCATCATCAACAGATGATAGCTCTACATCAGTAGATAATAGTACAAACTCATCATCAGATGTAAATCAAGATATAAGTGGTTCTATTACTATGAATGGTTCTACATCTATGGAAAAATTAGCTAACTCTTTAGCTGAAGTATTTATGCAAAAATATCCAAATGTTATGGTAACACCACAATTTACAGGTTCTGGTGCTGGTATTGAAGCAGTAACTAATGGAACAGTAGATATTGGTAATTCATCTAGAGCTTTAAAAGAAGAAGAAATTAGCAAAGGTATTGTAGAAAACGTTGTAGCATTAGATGGTATTGCTATTATTACTCATCCAGAAAGTACTGTTACAGATTTAACTACTGACCAACTTAAAAATATATATAACGGAACAATAAAAAATTGGAGCGAAGTCGGCGGAGAAGATATGGGTATAGTTGTTATTGGTAGAGAAGCAGGTTCTGGTACTAGAGGTGCTTTTGAAGAAATAATGGGATTAGAAGACCAATGCAGTTATTCTCAAGAAATAGACTCTACTGGTGCAGTAGTTGGTAAAGTTGAATCTACTCCTGGTGCAATAGGTTATGTTTCATTAGACGTTATTGAAAATTCTAGTGCAAAAGTATTAGCTGTAGACGGAATTGAAGCTAATCCAGAAAATATAAAATCTGGAACATATACACTTTCTCGTCCTTTTGTTATGGCGACTAAAGGTGAAATAAGTGAACAAAGACCAGAGGTACAAGAGTTATTTAACTTCTTAAAAAGTGACGAAGGCAAAGAACTTATACAAAAAGTAGGATTAGTAACTGTAGATTAAAATAATAAAATATGATATAATTATGATCATAATTATATCATATTTTATTTATTTACAAATTAATAGCTTTATTTTAATTATATACTGTTAGAGAATATTAATCGTTTTTAAAAGTTTAAAATATTAGCTAATAATTTAATTAAAATATTTTTAGTACAAATATTATATAAAACAATAATATACAAAATATTTAATTTTAGAAAGGTATAATATTATGAATGAGCAAAAAGAAAATAGTATTTTTTCTCAAAATAAAAATAAGTCTATTATAGAACAGGTTATGTACATAATATTTTTATTATGCTCTTTAGTAGCTATAATAGCAGTATTTGCTATAACTATTTATATGATAGTTTCAGGTACACCAGCTATTTTTAAAGTTGGTATAAAAGAGATGCTTTTTAATCCAGTATGGAAACCAACGGCAGAGATACCATCTTTTGGTATAGCATATATTATTTTAACTTCTATTATAGGTACATTTTTATCTATAATTATAGGTGTTCCTATTGGTATACTTACAGCAGTATTCTTATCTGATATAGCTAATAAAAAAGTGTATATTTTTATAAAACCTTGTATAGAACTTTTGGCAGGGATACCATCTATAATATATGGTTTATTTGGAATTTTAATAATAAATCCTCTAATATATAAATTAGAATTATTTATTTTTAAAAATGACCCTAATCATCAATTTACAGGTGGTGCTAATCTTTTAGCTGCTATATTAGTTTTAGCTATAATGATTTTACCTACTGTTATAAATGTAAGTGAAACAGCTTTAAAATCAGTACCAACTAGCTTAAAACAAGCATCTTTAGCTCTTGGTGCTACATACATACAAACTATATTTAAAGTGTGTATACCGGTTGCAAAATCAGGTATAATAACAGCAGTTGTTTTAGGTATAGGAAGGGCTATCGGTGAAGCAATGGCCATAGTTTTAGTATCTGGTAATTCTGTAAACTTACCTTTACCATTTAATTCTGTAAGATTTTTAACAACTGGTATAGTGTCTGAAATGTCATATTCTTCTGGATTACATAGACAGGCTTTATTTACAATAGGACTTGTGTTATTTATATTCATTATGGTTATAAATATCGTTATAAGTAGAATATTAAAGAAAGGAGATAAATAATGGAAAATAGTATTTACAATAAAAAATCTAGACCTTTAGATAATATTTTACTTGGACTTATATATTTATGTACCTTAATAACTGTGTTATTATTAGTTTTAATAATAGGATATGTTGCATATAGAGGGATTTCTAAAGTTAATTGGGAGTTTTTATCAACTGTACCATCAACTATTAATGGAACATTTGGTATATTAGGTAATATAGTTAATACACTTTATATTATAGTTATCACACTATTAATAGCATTACCAATAGGTATAGGTTCTGCTATATATCTAAATGAATATGCTAAAAATATGAAGTTTGTGCGTATTATAGAATTTACAACAGAAACTTTGGCAGGGATACCATCTATAATATATGGTCTGTTTGGTATGGTATTTTTTGGAGTAACATTAAATCTTAAGTTTTCCATATTATGTGGAAGCTTGACTTTAACTATAATGATTTTACCTTTAATAATAAGAACTACAACAGAATCTTTAAGAACAGTACCTAAAGGATATAGAGATGGTGCAATAGGTATGGGAAGTACAAAATGGTATATGATAAGAACTATAATATTACCTAGTGCAACTCCAGGTATAGTTACAGGTACAATTCTTGCTATGGGGAGAATAATAGGAGAATCAGCAGCACTTTTATTTACTGCTGGTAGTGTATATTTATTGCCTAAAAACTTATTTACACATATATTTAATTCTGGTGGAACTTTGACTATACAAATGTATCTTAGTATGTCTAAGGCAGAATATGGTAATGCATTTGGAATAGGATTTGTATTATTATGTTTAGTATTTATACTTAATCTTATTACAAAACTTATAGTAAAATGTAGCAAAAAATAATTTATGAAAGAGGAAGAAAAATGGAAAATAATACTAAAATTTCTGTTGAAAACTTAAATTTATATTATGGAACTCATCAGGCTCTTAAAAATATAAATATGAATATAGAAAAAGGTAAAATAACAGCATTTATAGGTCCTTCTGGTTGTGGTAAATCTACATTTTTAAAAACTCTTAATAGAATGAATGACCTTATTGAAAATGTAAAAATAGATGGAAAAGTTTTATTAGATGGAGAAGATATATATTCTCCTAAAGTAGATACCACTCTCCTTAGAAAAAAAGTAGGAATGGTTTTTCAACAACCAAATCCATTCCCTATGAGTATATATGATAATATTGCATATGGACCTAGAATACACGGAATAAAATCTAAAACAGTATTAGATGAAATAGTAGAAAAAAGTTTAAAAGGTGCTGCTATTTTTGATGAAGTAAAAGACAGATTAAAAAAATCTGCATTAGGATTATCTGGTGGACAACAACAAAGACTTTGTATAGCTAGAGCACTTGCTGTTAAACCAGAAGTGCTTTTAATGGATGAACCTACATCAGCACTAGACCCAATATCTACTATAAAAATAGAAGAGCTTATGAGTGAACTTAAAAAAGAATATACAGTTGTTACTGTTACTCATAATATGCAACAAGCAGCTAGAATATCAGACTATACATCATTCTTTTTAGTAGGTGAAATGGTAGAAATGGGAACAACAGATGATATCTTTTCAAGACCAAAAGATAAAAGAACAGAAGATTATATTACAGGAAGATTTGGATAATATTAATTATAATTAAATTTTAGGAGGGGTAATATGTCTGGTAGACTTACTTTTCAACACGAAATAGAAAACTTAAATGTAGAACTTATAAAAATGGGAGCTTTAATAGAAGAAGCAATAGAAAATGTAATAATAGCCTTTAAAAAGCAAGACCACACATTAGCTAAAGAAATTATAAAAAAAGACAGAGAAATAGATGATATGGAAAAAGCAATAGAAAGTCATTGTCTTTCATTAATATTACGTCAACAGCCAGTTGCAAAAGATTTAAGAATTGTTTCTACTGCTTTAAAAATGGTTACAGATATGGAAAGAATAGGAGACCACGCTTCAGATATTGCTAGCATAATTTTAAAAATAGATGCTGACCACGTTTTTGAAATAGTAGAACATATACCTGAAATGGCATCACTTGCTAAAAAAATGGTTAAAGGTGCAATAGAATCTTTTGTTAAAGGCGACACAGAACTTACTAAAAAAATTATAGAGATTGATGATCAGTTAGATGCTCTATTTAAAAAAGTTAAATCAGAAGTTATAGAAATACTTAAAAAGTCTACTGATTTATGTGATATGTGCGTTGATTTTCTTATGATTGCAAAATATTTTGAAAGAATAGGAGACCACGCAGAAAACATTTGTGAATGGGTAGAGTTTAATGAAACTGGAGAATACAAAAATAGTAGAATTTTATAATATAAAAAGGTGTTGGTTAATCCAACACCTTTTATAAATAGGTTATGATATAAATTTAAAATCTATTTTAATAGTTTTTAGCTAATAATTGGAAATATGCTTGTGGGTGAGAACATACAGGACAACCTTTTGGTGCTTCTTTACCAGTGTGGATATGTCCACAGTTAGCACATTGCCATACAACTTCACTATCTTTTTCAAAAACTTTGTTTTCTTCAATATTTTTTAATAAAGTTAAATATCTTTCTTCGTGTTCTTTTTCTATTTTAGCTACTCCTTCAAAAAGTGTTGCTATATGGTCAAAACCTTCTTCTCTGGCGTCTTTAGCCATTTGACTATACATATCAGTCCATTCATAATTTTCTCCATTAGCAGCATCTTTAAGATTTTCTATTGTATTAGGCATACCATCGTGAAGAAGTTTAAACCAAATTTTAGCGTGTTCTTTTTCGTTATTTGCTGTTTCTAAAAATAAATTTGCTATTTGTTCATAGCCTTCTTTTTTAGCTTGGCTAGCATAAAAAGTATATTTATTTCTAGCTTCAGATTCCCCTGAAAAAGCCTTTAATAAGTTTTTCTCTGTTTTAGTACCTTTTAAATTCATAATACAAATCCTCCTTATTATATAATATAATAATTATATCAAAAATTTTATATAATGTCTAATATTATGATAAAAATAAAAGTTTTTTGTTAAATATTACTGAAAAATAATATTATTTAATGTATATAATAGCTAATTTTTATTAAAAATATTAAGCAAATTTTAAATAAAAATTAAATATATATTTGTTTATTATAATCTATGAAAAAATATAAAAAAATTTCTTTAAAATCATTGACTTTTTTGGATTTTAATGATAAAATTTATAAATGTGTTTATGTATATTAACTACTTATACAACACAGAAGTATTTAAATTTTACAGGGAGGTGCAATTAATGCCAACATTTAATCAGTTAGTTAGAAAAGGTAGACAAACTAAAATTGAAAAATCTACTGCTCCTGCTTTACAAAAAGGATTAAATTCTCTTAGAAAAAAGCAAACTAACATGAGTTCTCCACAAAAAAGAGGAGTTTGTACATCTGTTAAAACTGCTACACCTAAAAAACCTAACTCAGCTCTTAGAAAAATCGCAAGGGTTAGACTTTCAAATGGTATAGAGGTTACAGCTTACATTCCTGGTGAAGGACATAACTTACAAGAGCATAGCGTTGTTTTAATTAGAGGTGGTAGAGTAAAAGACGTACCTGGTGTTCGTTATCACATTATTAGAGGTACTCTTGATACTGCTGGAGTTGCTGATAGAAAGCAAGCTCGTTCTAAATATGGCGCTAAACGTGCTAAAGCTAAAAAATAATTTTAAAAATTTAGCAATTAATAATAAATTAATGCCGTGTACTTTAAATACTCTGTTTATGGTATTTGGTTGTGCATAGGCATGAAATGGCATTTTTAATGTCAAGTACCGTTGAATTAATATAATTGATTAAGGAGGGAAGAATCGTGCCACGTAAAGGTCATGTTTCGAAAAGAGAAGTACTACCAGATCCAATGTATAAAAGTAAAGTAGTTACTAAACTTATAAATTCTATTATGCTTGATGGAAAAAAAGGTATTGCTCAAAAAATAGTTTATGGTGCATTTGCTATTGTTGAAGAAAAAACTGGTAATTCTGGTTTAGAAGGATTTGAGCAAGCACTTAATAATATTATGCCTGTTCTTGAGGTAAAAGCTCGTCGTGTTGGAGGGGCTACTTATCAAGTACCTATTGAGATTAGACCAGAAAGAAGACAAACTTTAGGTCTTCGTTGGTTAACTACTTATAGTAGAAAAAGAGGCGAGAAAACTATGGAAGCTCGTCTTGCAGGTGAAATAATGGACGCTATCAATAACACTGGTGGTGCTATTAAGAAAAAAGAAGAAACTCATAAAATGGCAGAAGCTAATAAAGCTTTCTCTCATTATAAATGGTAATTATTTAAGAATAAAATTAAAAAAATTACAGATTTTATATATATAATATTATAAAAAAGGAGGAATAAGTGTGTCTAGAGCATGCCCGCTTGAATTAACAAGAAATATTGGGATTATGGCCCATATTGATGCTGGTAAAACAACTCTTACTGAGCGTATCTTATTCTACACTGGTCGTAATTATAAAATAGGCGATACTCACGAAGGTACTGCAACTATGGACTGGATGGAACAAGAACAAGAAAGAGGTATCACTATCACTTCTGCTGCTACTACTACTAAATGGAGTATTGGTGATGGTCCTATGCACCGTATCAATATTATCGATACACCAGGTCACGTTGACTTTACTGTTGAAGTAGAACGTTCTCTTCGTGTACTTGACGGTTCTGTTGGTGTATTCTGTGCTAAAGGTGGCGTTGAGCCTCAATCTGAAACTGTTTGGAGACAAGCAGATAGATACAACGTACCTCGTATGGCCTTTGTAAATAAAATGGACATTATGGGTGCTGACTTTTATAACGTTGTTTCTATGATTAAAGACAGACTTAAAGCTAATGCTGTTCCTGTGCAACTTCCTATTGGAGCAGAAGATGATTTTGTTGGTATTATTGACCTTATGGAAATGAAAGCCTATATTTATAAAGATAAACAAGGTACAGATATTTCCATAGAAGATATTCCAGCAGATATGATTGATAAAGCTAATGAGTATAGAACTCAAATGATTGAATCTATTGCTGAAACATCAGATGAGCTTATGGATAAATATTTTGAAGAAGGCGAAGAAGCTTTCACAATAGAAGAACTTAAAAAAGGTCTTCGTGAAGCTTGTATAGCTTGTAAAGCTGTTCCTGTTTTCTGTGGTTCTGCTTACAGAAATAAAGGTGTTCAAAAACTTCTTGATGGTGTATTAGAATATATGCCAGCTCCTACTGATATTCCTGCTATTAAAGGACATATACCAGGAGATGAAGAAAATGAAATTGAAAGAATTGCTTCAGATGATGAACCTTTTGCAGCTTTAGCATTTAAAATTATGAATGACCCATTTGTTGGTAAACTTGCATTCTTTAGAGTTTACTCTGGTGTTTTAGAATCTGGTTCTTATGTTTATAACTCTGTTAAAGGTAAAAAAGAACGTATTGGTCGTATTCTTCAAATGCACGCAAATTCTCGTGAAGAAATAGACAAAGTTTATGCAGGAGACATTGCAGCTGCAGTAGGTTTAAAACTTACTACTACTGGTGACACTCTTTGTGATGAAAACAATGAAGTAATTCTTGAATCTATGAACTTCCCAGAACCAGTTATATCTGTTGCTATTGAACCTAAAACTAAAGAAGGTAGAGATAAAATGGGTATAGCACTTGCTAAACTTGCAGAAGAAGATCCAACATTTAAAACATATACTAACCAAGAAACTGGTGATACTATTATCGCTGGTATGGGTGAGCTTCACCTTGAAATCATTGTTGACCGTCTTTTAAGAGAATTTAAAGTTGAAGCTAATGTAGGTGCTCCACAAGTTGCTTATCGTGAAGCATTTAGAAAAGATGTTGACGTTGAAAGCAAATATGCTAGACAATCTGGTGGTAAAGGTCAATATGGTCATTGTAAAATCAGATTTGAAGTTATGGACGCTAACGAAGGCAAAACTTATGAATTTGTTAATGAAATCGTTGGTGGTGCTATTCCTAAAGAATATATACCAGCTGTTGATAAAGGTATTCAAGAAGCTATGCAATCTGGTATTATCGGTGGATATCCAGTTGTTGGTTTAAGAGCTGTATGTTATGATGGTTCTTACCATGAGGTAGACTCATCTGAAATGGCATTTAAAATAGCAGGTTCTATGGCATTTAAAGATGCTATGAAAAAATCTGATCCAGCTTTACTTGAGCCTATTATGAAAGTAGACGTTACTGTACCTGAAGATTATACTGGTGAGGTTATTGGTGATATGAATAGCCGTCGTGGTAGAATTGAAGGTATGGAACCATTAAATGGTATGCAAGTTGTTCACGGATTTGTACCTCTTGCAGAAATGTTTGGATACTCTACTGACCTTCGTTCTAAAACTCAAGGTCGTGGTACTTATACTATGGAAGTACACCATTATGAAGCTGTACCAAAAAGCATTCAAGAAAAAGTTGCTGCTGGTAGAAGTCAAGAATAAATTAATTTTTAAATATATAAAATTAAAAAACTTATTAAAAATATTTATAAAAAATGCAATAAGTACTTGCATTTCTTACAAATATTAACTATAATAAATACAAACATTATAAATTTATATTTTCTATTTTAAGGAGGAAAATTTTAATGGCTAAGGCAAAATTTGAAAGAAATAAACCACACGTTAATATCGGTACTATTGGTCACGTTGACCACGGTAAAACTACTTTAACTGCTGCTATCACTAAAACTTTAGCAGACAGATATCAATTAGGTAGCGCTGTTGATTTTGATAAAATCGACAAAGCTCCAGAAGAAAAAGAAAGAGGTATCACTATTTCTACTACTCACGTAGAATATGAAACTCCTAATAGACACTATGCTCACGTTGACTGTCCAGGACACGCTGACTACGTTAAAAATATGATTACTGGTGCTGCTCAAATGGATGGTGCTATCCTTGTTGTTGCTGCTACTGATGGTCCTATGGCTCAAACTAGAGAACATATCCTTCTTTCTCGTCAAGTAGGTGTTCCTAAAATCGTTGTATTTATGAACAAATGTGATATGGTTGACGACGAAGAATTATTAGAATTAGTTGAAATGGAAATTACTGACCTTTTAGCTGAACAAGGATTTGAAGATTCTCCTGTTATTAGAGGTTCTGCTTATCAAGCACTTCAAGATACATCTGGTGAATGGGGCGATTGCATCATTAAATTATTTGAAGTTATTGATGAATATATTCCTAACCCAGAAAGAGATTCTGACAAACCATTCCTTATGCCTGTAGAGGACGTATTCTCTATTACAGGTCGTGGTACAGTTGCTACTGGTAGAGTAGAAAGAGGTACTCTTAATGTTTCTGACGAAGTTGAAATCGTTGGTCTTACTGAAGAATCTCGTAAAGTAGTTGTTACTGGTATTGAAATGTTCCGTAAACTTCTTGATACTGCTGAAGCAGGTGACAACATTGGTGCACTTCTTCGTGGTGTTCAAAGAGATGAAATTGAAAGAGGTCAAGTATTATGTAAACCAGGTTCAATCACTCCTCATACTAAATTTACTGCACAAGTTTACGTATTAAAAGCTGATGAAGGTGGACGTCATAAACCATTCTTCAACAATTATAGACCACAATTCTATTTCAGAACAACTGACGTTACAGGTGTTATCAATCTTCCAGAAGGTACAGAAATGTGTATGCCTGGTGATAACATTGAAATGACTATCGAACTTATCTCTCCAATCGCTATGGAAGAAGGTTTACGTTTTGCTATCCGTGAAGGTGGTAGAACAGTTGGTTCTGGTGCGGTTGTTTCTATTATTGAATAATTATAATGTTTTAAGACAAAGCACATTTATGCTTTGTCTTTTTTTATATATGATTATTTTTTTAAATATTATTTTATATATGTTTTAAGATAGTTTTATTCATAATAAATATTATATATAAAATTAAAATATTTTATAAAGAAAAATATATATATTTAATAAATATTGACAATATACATATTTAATGATATTATATATACACAATTAAATTACTATACTTTTGAGGAGATATTATGAAAAGAATATTATTTATATTAATAATTGTATTAACTTTAGTAGGTTGTAATAATAAAACAACTTCAAATAAAAGATTTAATGTAGTAGCATTAAATGGACCTACAGGAATAGGATTTGTTAATATGATGGAAGAAGATAAACATAATTTTACGTTATTATCAAATACAGATGAAGTAGTAGCAGGCGTTGTAAAAGGGGATTTTGAAATAGCATCTATACCAGCTAATCTTGCATCAACCTTATACAACAAAAATCAAGACGTGTCTGTTGTGGCTATTAATACATTAGGTGTTTTATATGTAGTTGAAAATGGAAATACTATAAACTCTATTGAGGATTTAAAAGGAAGGACTATTTTATCAACAGGTAAAGGTGCAACTCCAGAATATAGCTTAAATTATATTTTAGAAAAAGCTGGTATAATTAATGACGTAACAGTAGAGTTTAAATCAGAACATTCTGAGTTAACAGCGTTATTATCTCAGGGAAAAGCAGATATAGCAGTTTTACCACAGCCTTTTGTTACTACTGCATTAGAAAAAAATAATAATTTAAGAGTTGCTTTAGACCTTAATGAAGAATGGGAAAAGTTATCAAACAACAATATGATAACAGGTGTTTTAATAGTTAAAAATAGTATTATAGAAAATAATAAAGAGGACTTAGATAAATTTTTAGAAGATTATCAAAATTCAATAAATTTAAGTAATAATAATATTGAACAAACAGCTAAATTAACTGAAAAATATGATATTTTACCAGAAAATATAGCTATAAAAGCTATTCCAGAGTGTAATATAGTTTATATAAACAATGATGAAATGAAAAATTTATTAACAGAATATTATAATGTACTTGTAGAACAAAATCCAAAATCAATTGGAGGCGCGCTACCAGATGAAAAATTTTATTATAAAAATTAAATTTAAAAATTATATATTTATTTTATTTTGGTTAATAATTTGGCATATTTTAAGTGTTATAATAGGAGAAGACATAATATTAACTTCTCCTATTAGTGTATTAAAAAGAGTATTTACACTTATTTTAGAGCCAACATTTTTTTTTGTTATTTTTAATAGTATTATAAATATTATGATGGGGTTTATAATGGGAGGTATTATAGGATTAATTTTAGCTATAATATGTAAAAAAAGTAAAATGTTATATAATTTATTTTCACCTCCAATAACATTTATAAAAGTAACTCCAATAGCTTGTTTTGTAATATTAGTATTAATGTGGATAAGAAGTGATAAGTTATCTATTTTGATTTCATCTTTTATGAGTTTACCTATTTTCTTTTTTAATATATATAATGGAATGGATATTATTGAAGATAAGATTTTACAAATGGCAAAAATATATAATATAACAAATATTAATAAAATAAAATACATATATTTTCCATATTTATTTAAAATAATAGTATCTACTTGTACATTAGGTTTTTCTATGTCTTGGAAAGCTGGTATAGCAGCTGAAATTATAGGAATGTCAAATTTTTCTATTGGTGGCAAGTTACAAGATGCAAAAGTTTTATTAGAAACAAATGATGTTTTAGCTTGGACTGTAATAATAATACTTATTAATGTATTAATTGAAAATTTGATAAAGTATATTATAGATAAAACAAACAAATATTTAATGGGTGTTAATAATGATAGAGATTAAAGAGTTATATAAAAATTTTGATAATAAAGTAGTTTTAAATAATATTAGTTTTACTATAAACGAAAAGGGGATAACTGGACTTATGGCTACATCTGGAGCCGGAAAGACTACAATAATAAATATAATTTTAGGATTTTTAAATGCAGATAGTGGAAGTATAAATAATTTACCTAATAATATAGCTGTTGTATTTCAAGAAGACAGACTTTTAGAATGGATAACTCCATTAAAAAATATAAAAATATGTGAAAATATAGAATTAGAAAAAATTGATAAAATATTTAATCAATTCAAAATAGATAACACCAAACCTGTATCAAAACTTAGTGGAGGAATGAAAAGAAGAGTAGCCATAGCTAGAGCTATATTGTATAAAAGTGAGTTTATAATATTAGACGAGCCATTTAAAGGACTAGATGATAAAACAAAAAAGATAGTTATGGATATAATAATAAAAGAAAGTGAGAAAAAACCTATTTTATTTATTACCCATAATATAGATGAAATAAAATATTTTAACCTAAATAATGTAGAATATGTAGATAAATTTAAAATATATAAATAGTGTTAAAAATTAATTTAATAAAAATTTTTTTTTGTAAGACAGGCAAGAAAATATTTTTTTATCATATAATTTAATATAAATTAATTTTTAAGGAGGATTATTATGAACAATCCTATTGGTGCAACAAATTCATTCTGTGGGGGTAACAATGAAAGTATACTATTAATTATAGTATTATTAATGGTATTATGTCCTGGTATGCTTGGCGGTTGTGGTAATGACTCATTTATTCTTATTTTATTCTTATTAATTTTTATGCCTAATTGTTTAGGTAGAAGTATTTGTTAATAAAAACTAGCTACATATTTAATATGTAGCTAGTTTTTATTGTCGCCGAACAGGCTTGATATAAACCACCAGCTATGCTGGTGGTAGATAAAAACTCTTATAGAAAAGTAG
>CALWOZ010000030.1 GCA_944383305.1 uncultured Clostridia bacterium
CGATAATACTTTATTTGTGGTATCATATATATGATTTCTCCTTTGTAGTTTTTGTTTCCAAATTTACTATACCACAAGGGGAAATCTTTTTTTATATTTTTTTGTTACCTATGTATTATACCTCAACAGGTTATTTTTTCTAGTATTTTTATTAATATTGAAAAATTTTTATACATATGATATAATTTTTAATTAACATACACTTATATGAAAATTTATTTATAAGTTAAGGAGATATATATGCAAATAAATATTAGACAAGAATTAGAAAAAGACTTTGATAAAGTAGAAAGTTTAATAAAAGAAGCATTCTTAAATGCAGAACATACAGATAATAATGAACATATTTTAGTTAAAAACTTGAGAAAAAGTGAAGCATTTATACCACAGCTTTCATTAGTTGCAATAGTTAACGATAATATAGTAGGGCATATATTATTTACAAAAATAAAAATTAATAATACTACTCAGCTTGCTTTAGCACCTTTAGCAGTATTACCTAAATATCAAAAAATGGGAATAGGTAAAAAGCTTATAGAAAGTGGACACAAAATAGCAAGAGAAATGTGCTATGATTTTAGTGTAGTTTTAGGTCATAGCAATTATTATCCAAAGTTTGGATATAAAGAGGCTAAAATTTTTGGAATAAAAGCACCTTTTGAAGTGTCTAGTGAAAATTTTATGGCTATAAAATTAAATGATAATAACGTTAATGTATCTGGCATAGTTGAATATGCAAAAGAATTTTTTGAATAAGACTTTAATTTATGTAATAATGGCACTTTTTATTCATATATATAGTATAAGTAGGTTAAACCTAATACTTTAAGGAGGAAATATTATGAATAATAAAGTGCTATTTATTATTTGTACACTATTTATTTTTTTAGTAGGTTGTTCAAATAATAGTGATGAAGTTAAAGAAGAAATTAAAGTAGGCATTATAGGAAATGATTATCCTATAAATAGAGCAACTGTGTCTAAAATGATGGCTTTAGCAAGTTATGAAAAGACGGATATTTTAGCCTTAGATAATGTTATAAACTTTGAAGATGTAGAAGAAGACAGTTGGTATAACAAATATATAAATTGTGCTTATATTAAAGGTGATATGAGTGGAGTTTTGGAAAATAAATTTGACCCTATGGGAAATTTAACAATAACTCAAACACAGTATTTAATAGATAAATATGATAAAAATAAAAAGATAAAAATAGATGATAAAGACAAGGACAAGCCTATTTCTTATGCTTTATGGTGTAATATATATTCTCAAATTATTCAAGATGAAAATATACAACAAGATGAATTGGTTATATTAGGAACTAAAGACAACAGTAAAAGTTTAAAAAATGATTATGTAATAACTGATAAAGGTATATACTCTTTTGAAGGTATAGATATATCTAAATATATAAACACTAAAATTAAAGTTTTCAAAAGAAATAGCGAAATAATAGCAATAACTGAGGTTGTAGAAACGGAAGCCACATTAAAAAGATGTTATATTGAAAAAATAAATAATAATTCAATTGATATATTTGTTGGTGGTGCTAGAAAAAGATTATATATAAAAAATGAAAATATAGATATAAAAGATGGATATATTTTAGCAGACATAAAAATAAAAAATGATGAAATATTATCTATAAATTATTATCAAGAAACTGTCAATGGAACAATTAATAGAATAGACGATACTACTCTTAGATTAAATAATACAAATTATGTTTTAGATGAAGATTTTAAAGTATATTTAAAAACAGATGAAAAAATATCTGTAAGTGATAAAAATGAACTTATAATTGGACAAAATATAGCAACATTTTTTACAAAAGGTAATGAAAATAAAATATATGGAGCCATAATAGATAATAATCCTAAATATGAACAAATAAGAGTAGCCATAAATGATAGTAGTTATAATAATTTATACTTTAACGAAATTAAACTTAACTCACCAAGTGGCTTAAAGGTATTAGTAAAAGGACAAGAAAAAAATCTACAAAGCTTACATATAAAAAATAATCAAGATTTTAGTATAGGTGAAAACGAAATAATTATAATAGAGCCTAATAATCAAGATGAGGGCATAATATTTGAAAATCTTAAAAGAGAATATGAAAATCCTATATTTTATGGAAAATTAGAAATATGTAAAAATAACAATAAATATATTGTAATTAATCAAATAGACATAGAAAAATATGTAGAATATGTTTTAGCAAGTAATAGTGGAGAATATAAAAATTCAGAAATGCTAAAATCATTAGCTATAATATATAGAACAACTGCTATTAATTATATACAAGAAAATACTTTAAAAAATATAGGTGCTAATTTAGACGATTCTTATAAATATCAAATATACAACAATAAAGATACACAAGATATATATAAAAAAGCAACTAATGAAACCAAAGGTAAAATATTAACAAGTGAAAATAAAGTTATAAAACCTACATATTTTAGTTATTCATCAGGTGTTACAGCTAATAGTGGAGAAATATGGGCAGATAAAGATTATCATACATATCCAGCAGAAAACAAGCCATATTTACAACACATAAAAGACTTTAGTGAAACCATATATGAAAACTTACAAGATGAGGTTAATTCAAATATTTTTTATAAAACAAAAGATATTGAATGTATAGAAAATGACAGTAAATGGTTTAGATGGACTACAACTTTAGAGGAAACTGAAATTAATCAAATTAATACTAACATAAAAGAACTATATAAAAATGAAAAATATTTTATAAAAACATTAGAAAATGATAAATATATTTATAAACCAATAGATGATATTGGCAAGATAAAGGACATTAATGTGAAAAAAAGGGGAGAAGCAGGTAATATAATGGAATTAGAAATAGTAGGAGATAAAAATACAATTCTTTTAATTTCAGATTCTATTATAAAAAAGGCATTTAGTTTAAAATATATAGTTAATAATAATGGAGAAAGAGAAGAAAATATATTAACTTTACCTAGTAGTTATTTTGTATTTGATAAAATATATGATAATGACGGATATTTAAAGAAAATAACTATTTATGGCGGTGGATATGGTCACGGGGTTGGACTTAGTATGTATGGAGCTGACAAAATGGCTAAAGAAAATAAAGATTATACCGAAATTTTATCTAAATATTATAAAAATACTATAATTGAAGATATTAATATTTAAAATAATATTGATATATGTTTTAATATATTGTATAATATACTTAAAAAGTAGGAATTAAGGTGATTAATATGATTAATTTAAAGATAAATACAAATGAAAATGTATATTATATAAAATGTAAAAAAGGAACTAACTTAAAAGATGTTATAAAAAATGAAAATATAAATTTTATATTCCCTTGTGGAGCAAAGGGTAGATGTGGCAACTGTAAAGTTAAAACCATAAAAGGAATAGAACAACCAACTAGCTTAGATAAAATAAAATTATCAAAATATGAATTAAATCAAAATATAAGATTAGCTTGTTGTATATACTTAAATCAAGATACTGAGATTTTTTTAAAGGAAATAACAGAATACAATTTTTTAGATTTATAAAAGGTGTAGGATTTATCCTACACCTTAGTTTGTAGACAAAATAGATAGTAATCTTTATATTAGTTTTACATTTTTAAATGCGTTGCATTTAAAAATTTTAATCACAAGACGGGGCTTTGCCTCGGATTGTGTAAAAAGCTAGATTTTTAGGGGCTTTAGCCCTTGTACGAGAAAATCAGCTTTTTTACTTTGCTAAATCTCGAAAAGATGAGTTTTCATTTTTTCGAAAGGCTGTAGACTTTGTCTACAGCCTAAGGTGTAGGATTTATCCTACACCTAATTTAACAATTATTTATTTAAACAATGTTTACAAACCCCATAAAAATACATTTGATTAGAATTTAATTCAAAATCAGTCTCTTTAGCAACTTTATCTTGAATTTCATTAATAAAGTCATCCTTAGGGAAATAATCTATTATACTATTACATTTTGTACAAATTATATGAGAATGAGGAGTAATTTGTACATCATATCTAAAACTATCTTCCCCAACATTAATTTCTTGTACAAGTCCAGAGTCTTTTAATGATTTTAACGTTTTATAAACTGTAGCAAGACTAATAGTTGGATTTTGTTCTTTAATGTTATTGTATATAGTTTCTGCACTAGGGTGTATATGATTATTATATAAATAGTTATAAATAGTTAATCTTTGAGGAGTAACTTTTAAATTGTTGTTTTTTAAGTTTTCAATAAGAAGTTTCATATAAAGCACCTCCTTGTTAATAATTATTCTTATATAATACTATAAATTAGATAAAAAATCAATAGTATTTAAAAATAAATTTGGAGAATATTATAAACTAATAACTAATAGTTATTTATTATATTTTATTTATAATAAATAACTATTAGTTAAAGATAATTTATAGTTGTGTTTGTACATTTAGAGCATCTATAAGGGTTAAATCTGGATTTCTTTCTATAAAAGTGTCTAAAGTATATTGATTAGCAAATAATAAAATAGGTCGTTCAAAATGGTCAAAAACTAATGTACATCTAGAGTTTTGAAATTCTTTTAATTTTTCTATATTATCAGATTTTACCCATCTAGCAACAGTAAAGCTAATAGGTTCCATTCTTATATCAGAATTATATTCATTTTTTATACGGTGTTCAAAAACCTCAAATTGTAACTGTCCAACTGCACCTAATATTACTTCATTAAATTCATTTTTATAAACCTGTATAGCACCTTCTTGAGCTAACTGGTCTACACCTTTTTGAAAATGTTTTGCTTTCATAGTGTTTATTGGTCTAACTTTCATAAAAAGTTCTGGTGGGAAGGTTGGTAAAGGTTCAAAAAATATTTTTTCACTACAATTTGTTAATGTATCACCAACTTGATAGTTACCAGAGTCATATATACCAATAACATCTCCAGCACAAGCTACATCTATTGTTTCTCGTTCATTTGCCATAAGCTGTGTAGATTGATTTAACTTAAATTGTTTACCAGTTCTAGATAGAGTAACAGTCATACCTCGTGTAAAAGTACCAGAGCATATTCTTAAAAATGCTAATCTATCTCTATGAGCAGGATTCATATTAGCTTGTATTTTAAATATAAAGCCACTAAAAAATTCATCAGTTGGACTTACAGAACCAGTAGTAGTTTTTCTGTTAGAAGGAGGTGGTGATATTTTTAAAAAGTGTTCTAAAAATACTGTAACACCAAAATCAGAAAGTGCTGTTCCAAAAAATACTGGTGAAAGCTTACCTTTTAATATTAAATCTAAATCAAATTCATTACCAGCTCCATCTAATAATTCTATATCCATTCTAAGATTTTCTAAATTTTCTGGTAATAATATGCTATCTAATCTTTCATCATATACACCTTCATTAGATAATTCAATAGTTTCATTTGTTTTAAAAAGATGTATTTTATTTTCCATTCTATCATATATACCTTCAAATATAGAACCACTACCAATAGGCCAGGTTACAGCAACAGAAGGAAGTCCTAAAGCCTCTTCTAAAGACTCTAACAAGTCTAAAGGAGGATTTGCCTCTCTATCTAGTTTATTTACAAATGTAAATATAGGTATTTCTCTCATACTACAAACTTTAAAAAGCTTTTTAGTTTGTGTTTCTACACCTTTTGCTGCATCTATAACCATAACAGCACTGTCAACAGAAGTTAATATTCTATAAGTATCCTCCCCAAAGTCATTATGACCTGGTGTATCCATAATAGAGATTTTTTTATTGTTATATTCAAATTGCATAACAGATGATGTTACAGAAATACCTCTTTGCTTTTCTATTTCCATCCAGTCAGACCTAGCAGAACGACCTCGTCTAGCTTTAACAGCTCCAGCTTCTCTTATAGCTCCACCGTGTAAAAGTAACTTTTCTGTTAAAGTAGTTTTACCAGCATCAGGGTGAGATATTATACCAAAAATTCTTCTTTTATTTATTTCTTCTATGTTGTTAATATTAGACATAATTAAACCTTTCTAAAAATATTTCTTTTATTAATTCTTTAAAAATTATATCATCTAAAGTCGTATTTATCAATGATTTTTTATTAACTAAATATTATAACTTTTTTAGACATTTATATTATTATACTTAAATTTTAAATATATATTATCTTAAAAATATTTTTTATAATTTTAAAATAATCTTATTAAAATCATTGAATTAATTATAATCTTGTGGTAAAATAATGACTATTTATATAGAAAAACAAGGAGGATAATTATGGTACAAATTAAAGAATTGGATAAAGAAAAATGGAAAAATTATAAATTATATTTTTCATATTATACAGATGGGTATTATTCGTTTGAAGTTGAAAAATGGGACTTTAAACTTGTATTTAATCAATATGATACAATTATTAAAAAGTCATTTACTGATTATCTATTTAATGAATGGGTGGAAAATCCTATTGCATTTGGTGCATTTATAAATGAACAACTTGTTGGAGTAATAGAATGTTCTTTGGAAAAATGGAACAATAGATTTAGAATAACAAATTTATTAGTATTTGAAAATTTTCGTACAAAAGGTATTGGAAAGGTACTTATAAATAAAGCTATTAATGTAGGAATTAATGTTGGCGCACGAATGATAATCCTTGAAACACAAACTTGCAATCATAATGCCATAGACTTTTATTGTAAGGTTGGATTTGAACCTATTGGGTTTGATTTATATTCATATACAAATAATGATATAGATAAAAGTGAAGTACGTTTAGAAATGGGAAAAATATTGTCTTAAAATTTCTATATTTTTAATTATTAATTATAATTAAACTATGACTTTATTTTTAGACGGGTTTTTGTTTTAATTTTTATTGTAGAAAAATAATAGGAATAGTTTGTTTTTGATGCAGAGTATCCAAAAAATTATTAACTATTATTTATTATAATTATATTAAATTTTTATTTAATATAAACCTAATCAAATTACTATACTAAAAATTATTGATTTGTTACATAATTATTGATATAATAAAACATAAAAACTTTTAAATTATTTTATTATAGAAAGGTTATACTATGAAAGATAATAAAAAAGATACAATTATATTAGCTATTGAAAGTTCTTGTGATGAAACCTCTGTGGCTATTGTAAAAAACGGAAGAGAGGTTTTATCTAATGTTATATCTTCACAAATTGACATACATAGAACTTTTGGTGGAGTTGTACCAGAAATAGCATCTAGAAAGCATATAGAAGTTATAGATATAGTTTTAGATGAAGCACTAGAACAAGCTAATAAAACTCTTAATGACATAGATGCCATTGCAGTTACTTATGGTCCCGGTCTTGTAGGAGCATTATTAGTAGGGGTTAGCTATGCAAAATCTTTAGCCTATACATTAAAAAAACCTTTAATACCTGTACATCATATAGAAGGGCATATATATGCTAACTATATAGAAAATAAAGAATTAGAACCACCTTTTATAAGTCTTGTAATATCTGGTGGACATACACATATAGTATATGTAGAGGATTATGGCAAATTTAAAATATTGGGTAAAACTAGAGATGATGCTTGTGGTGAAGCCTTTGATAAAGTAGCCAGAACCATCGGCTTAAAATACCCAGGAGGTCCTGAGATAGATAAGCTAGCAAAGTTAGGAGATAAATTTGCAATAGACTTACCACGAGTAATGATTGACACAGATGATTATGACTTTAGTTTTAGTGGTTTAAAATCTGCTGTTTTAAACTTTGTGAATAAAAGTAATATGACTAATACTCCTTTTAAAAAAGAAGATTTGGCTGCATCATTTCAACAAGCAATTGCTGACGTTTTAGTATTTAAAACAATAAAAGCTTGTAAGGAAAATAACTTAAATGTATTAACTTTGGCTGGTGGAGTTTCTGCTAATTCATTTTTAAGAGAAAGTATTCAAAATGCTTGTGATAAAGAAAATATTAAACTATATATACCTAGTTTAAAATTGTGTACAGATAATGCTGGTATGATAGGTTGTGCTGGATATTTTGAATATTTAAAAGGTAACTTTGCAAATTTAGATTTAAATGCTTATCCAAACCTAAAATTAGATAATATTATAAATTAGAAAGGAGGTTTTTTATGATAGTAAATATTAATATAGATAACTATGATGAATATATTAATAATAATGATTTAGTTATTTTAGAATTTGGAGCTATGTGGTGTAGCCCTTGTAAAATTTTAGAAAACATATTAAAAGAAATAGAACAAGAAAATAATAATATTACTATTGGAAAAGTGGACATAGAAAGTAGCCCAGATATAGCTATGAAATTTGGAATAATGAGCGTACCTTCAATGGTTATTATTAAAAATACTCAAGTTATAGAAAAAATAAATGGCTTAAAAGATAAAGAATTTATAGAAAAATTAATAAATCGTATTTAGAAAGGGAAAAGTATGTTTGATAACATAGATATTTTAGGTAATATAAGTTTTATATTAGTATTTTTAGAAGGGTTATTTTCATTTTTATCACCTTGTATTTTACCATTAATACCAATATATATAACATATTTAGCAGGGAACGCAAAGCAAGTTTTAGATGATGGTACAATCGTATATCATAGAAAAAAAGTATTTTTACATACATTAAGTTTTACAGTAGGAATATGTTGTACATTTTTCTTATTAGGTTTATCATTTTCAGCATTAGGTATGTTTTTTAACCAACATCAAACATTATTTACTAAAATAGGTGGTATAATAATTGTTTTATTAGGTCTTTTTCAATTGGGAATTTTTGATTTAAAATTTTTACAAAAAGAACGAAAATTCAATTTTGACATTAGTAAAAAACCAATAAATCCATTAATAGCCTTTATTATGGGATTTACTTTTAGCTTTGCGTGGACTCCTTGTGTAGGTCCAGCATTATCATCTGTTTTAATATTAGCATCTAGTTCAAAAAATGCTATTATAGGTAATTTTTTAGTTTTAATTTATTCATTAGGATTTATTTTACCATTTTTATTATTAGGTTTATTTACAAGTAGAGTATTAAACTTTTTTAGAAAAAATCAAAAAATTATAAAATATACAGTTAAGATAAGTGGTATTTTATTAATTTTAATAGGTATAATGACTTTTACAGGTTATATGAATGGTATATCTAGTTACTTAAATAAATATACTACAACTAATCAAACCAAAGAAGAAAAAAATGATAATAAATCAGAAGAAACTAGCCAAACAGAACAAACAACGGAAATTAAAGAAACGACTAATACTGAACAAAACATAGAAGAATTGCCAGAAGCATTTGACTTTACACTTGTTGACCAATATGGTAATGAACATACATTATCAGATTATAAAGGAAAAGTTGTTTTTCTTAACTTTTGGGCTACTTGGTGTAATCCTTGTTTAATAGAAATGCCTCATATAGAAGAACTTTATAATGAGTATGGTCTTAACAAAGAAGATGTAATCATACTTGGTGTGGCAAATCCAAAATCTGAAGAATATCCTCAAAATAGTGATGTATCAAAAGAAGAGATAATTGAATTTATAGAAGAACAAGGTTATACATTCCCAATAGTTTTTGATGAAACAGGTCAAGTATCTCAAGATTATTTTATAAGGTCGTTTCCAACTACTTTTATGATAAATAAAGAAGGCAAAATATATGGATATGTATCTGGTTCTCTTACTAAAGATATTATGATAAATATTATAAATCAAACATTAGATAGTACAGAATAAGAAAAATAGGAGAAGATAAATGGCAAAATTATATTTTAAATATGGTACGATGGACGCATCTAAATCAGCAGATTTGTTAATGACTGCACACAAATATGAAAATCAAGGTAAAAACATTATATGTCTTAGGTCTAGCTTAGATACAAGGACTAAAAAAGATTTTATAGAGAGTAGGGCATTAACTTATAAACATAGTTGTTTTTGTTTTGATAAAGATACAAATTTATTTGATTTTATAAACAATAAAAATAATAAAAAAATAAATTGTATATTAATAGACGAGGCACAATTTTTAACAAAAGAACAAGTAATACAACTTACAGAAATTGTAGATTTTTTAAATATTCCAGTTATTTGTTATGGATTAAAAAACAGTTATATAAAAGGTCAATTATTTGAAGGTTCTAATGCTTTATTATATTTTGCAGATAGTATACAAGAAATTAAAAGTGTTTGCCATTTTTGCGATAATAAAGCAACTATGAATTTAAGAATAAAAAATGGATCTCCAATATTTGATTCTGATACAGGAGGTACTGTTGTTATAGGAGATACTAATGAAAGTGAAGATTATTTTATTTCCACTTGTAGAAAGCATTATTTTAAGCCATTTGATTAAAATTTAATTAGTTTTTTGATACTTTAGTATAAAAAAATGTTGTAGTTTAAACTACAACATTTTTTTAGTTAAAATTTATATTATAAAGCTTGAGCTTTTAATGTATTAGTAGTACCAGTTTGACCAATAGGTGTACCACCAACTGTAACAATTATATCACCTTTTTTAGCAAATCCTTTTTCATTAGCAATATTAGCAGTATTTTGGAATAAATCTCCAGAAGAAATACTTTCAATATTTACTAAATAAGGATAGCAACCCCAAGTAAGATTTAATTGTCTTTGAACTCTTTCATCAGGAGTTAAGCCTAATATAATAGATGCTGGTCTATATTTAGAAACTTCTCTAACAGTAAACCCAGATTTAGTAACAGCAACAATACAAGGAGATTTTAAATCATTAGCAGTAGTACAAGTAGCGTGGCTAATAGCATCAGTAATATTATTAGTTTGAGCACCATTTGAATTATAGAATTTATTTACATAATCAATAGAAGATTCAATTTTTGTAGCAATTCTTACCATAGCATTAACTGCTTCTACTGGGAAGCTACCTTTTGCAGTTTCACCAGATAACATAATAGAATCTGTACCGTCAAATACTGCATTAGCAACGTCATTAACCTCTGCTCTTGTTGGACGAGGGTTAGTAATCATAGATTCTAACATTTGAGTAGCAGTAATAACTAATTTACCTTTAGCTTTACATTTATCAATTAATTGTTTTTGAATAATAGGTACTTCTTCAAAAGGAATTTCAACACCAAGGTCACCACGAGCAACCATTATACCATCAGTAACCTCTAATATAGAATCGATATTATCTACACCTTCACGGTTTTCTATTTTAGATATAATTTGAATATCTTTGCCACCATTTTCTTCTAATACTTTACGAATTTCTAAAACATCAGAAGCAGAACGAATGAAAGATGCAGCTACATAGTCAAATCCCATTTTTATACCAAATTTAATATCGTCAATATCTTTTTCAGTAAGGGCAGGTAATTTTATAGATACATCAGGAAGATTTATACCTTTTCTAGAACCTAACATACCACTGTTTATAATTTCGCATACAACATTATTACCGTTAATTTCCACAACTTTAAGCTCAATTAAACCGTCATCTATTAAAACAGTAGCACCAACGTGAAGGTCTTCAGCAAAGTTTTCATATGTAACAGAAACTTTAGTTGCATCTCCTTCAATATCATCAGTAGTAATTGTAAATTTATTACCTTTTTCAAGTCTAACTGGCTCTTCTTTAAGAACTTTAGTTCTTATTTCAGGACCTTTTGTATCTAATATAAGAGGAATAGGCATACCTAATTCTTCTCTAACTTTTTTTACTGTATTAATAGTTTCACTATGAGATTCGTGACTACCGTGTGAAAAGTTTATACGAACGGCATTCATACCAGTTTCAATAAGTTTTTTAACCATTTCAGGTGAATTACTAACAGGACCTAATGTAGCAATAATTTTAGTTTTTCTCATAATCTAAATACTCCTTTTTTATATATATTAAGCAAATGTTTTAACTAATTGATAAAGACTATCATCATAAACTCTAGTAGCTTTTAAGCCTTCTTCAAGGTCAACATCATCATATTTACCATTTTTTAAGATAATAATTCTGTTAATATTACCTTTAAGAAGTTGTTCAACAGCTCTATAACCCATAATAGATGCGTGCATTCTATCAACTGCAGTTGGTGAACCACCTCTTTGAAGGTGACCTAATACAGTAGCTCTAGTTTCTATATTAGTAGCTTTTTCAATTTTTTTAGCTAAATCGTGAGGTTCAACTGCTGTAAATCCTTCAGCTAAAACAATAACATTGCTTACTTTACCATTATTTTTGTTATTTTTAACAAGCTCGATGATTTCATCTTCAGTAACATTTGGTCTTTCAGGTATTAAAACTTCTTCAGCACCATTTACTAATCCACACCATAAAGCTATATAACCAGCATTTCTTCCCATAACTTCTATTATGCAACAACGTTCGTGAGATGAAGAAGTATCTCTTACTTTGTTTATTGCCTCCATAGCAGTATTTACAGCAGTATCAAATCCAACTGTATATTCAGAACAAGCTAAGTCTAAGTCAATAGTACCAGGTATACCCATAACTTTAACACCTAATTTTGATAAATGTAATGCTCCAGTTAAAGAACCATCTCCACCTATAACAATTAATGCATCGATATTTAACTCTTTACAAACATTGGCAGCTTTTTGTTTACCTTCATCTGTCATCATTTCTTTACAACGAGCAGATAAAAGTATAGTACCACCTCTTTGCATTATATCTGAAACACTTTTAGCGTCTAAGTTTATATAATCTCCATTAATTAAACCTTCGTATCCACGCATAAATCCAATTACTTCGATATTATTTTTAATAGCAGTTCTTACGATAGAGCGTATAGATGCATTCATACCAGGTGCATCACCACCACTTGTTAATATTCCAATTTTTTTAATTTGATTATCCATAAAACACCTCAATTGATTTATTTTTTAATACCTTTACTTAAATTTTACAATTAAAAGTACATATTAGTCAATACTAAATTAAAAAATTTTTAAAATTATCCAATTTGACAAAAAAATAACATTCTACAAACAAAAATTATATATAAATATAATAAATATCTTAATTATATTTATTAGTATATGTATTTTTTTATTTATTAAACAAAAATTTTTGATAAAATTATACATATATATAAAATTATTTTAACACTATACAATCTTCACTTAATATATTTTTTAATTGATTTATAAGTTTGTTAGATATATTTACCCAATGGGTATTTTTTAAATTAAATTTTGTTTTTTTTAATTCATCATATACAATTACAGGAGTAAATCCATTATTAGATAGTAATATTTTTTCTATATCTTTTAAAGAAACATTAAGATTTTTGGGTAACTTTATCCATAAAGTTTTATCTATATTGTTTAACATATCATAAGGTTTTATTACTGAACAAATAATTTTTGGATTTTGGTCTTCAGATATACTAGCGTGTCCTTCTACAATAATGACCCTTTCTTCTTGTAAATATTTAGAATATTTAGTAAATGTTTCAGGAAAAACAATAACTTCTATTGTTCCAAATTCATCTTCTAAAGTTAAAAATGCCATTTGTTTATTAGTTTTTGTAAACTTTATTGATATATTTGTTATTATACCACCTAATATAACTTTTTGGTTATCTTTAATTTTTTCTATTTCATTTTCTTCATTTGCTATAAAGTCTAATGTAGTATTATTAATAAATTTATTTAAAGAATCTTTATATTCATCTAAAGGGTGACCACTTACGTATATACCTAACATTTCTTTTTCAAGAGATAGTAATTCTTTTTTAGAAAGTTCATCTATATTAGGTAATACATCTTTTTCTATTTCTTCTTTATTGTCATTGATTGAAAAAATATCTAATTGTCCTTGTAAAGTAGTCTTTTTTATTTGATTAAGACTATCGTATGACTTTTTATATATGGCTAAATATTGTGAGCGTTTTCCTCCTAAAGAATCAAATGCACCAGCTTTTATTAAAGATTCTATTGCTCTTGAATTAAGTTCACCATCTAATCTTTTAAGAAATTCTCTTAAAGAAGAATATTTGCCATTTTTTTCTCTATCTAAAACTAAAGCTTTTATTAAAGATTTTCCTACATTTTTTATAGCAGATAAGTTAAATCTAATTTTTCCATTAGAAACACTAAATCCATCAAAGCCTTCGTTTATATCAGGAGGCAATAATTCAATATTCATTCTTTTTAAATCGGATATATACTCAGATATTTTTGTAGCATTATCCGATACACTTGTTAATAGGGCAGCCATAAACTCAACTGGATAGTATTCTTTAAGCCACGCTGTTTGACAAGCAATAACAGCATATGCAGCAGCGTGAGATTTATTAAAGGCATATTTTGCAAAATCTTGCATTTCATTAAATATTTGAGTAGCTGTTTTTTCATCAATACCTCTTTTTATACAACCATCTACTTCGCCTTCTATGCCATATATAAAGTTTTTACGTTCAAGTTCCATTTCTTTAGTCTTCTTTTTACCCATAGCTCGTCTTAAAAGGTCGCTTCTACCTAGTGTATAACCAGCCAGTTCTTGAACTATTTGCATAACTTGCTCTTGATAGACTATACATCCATAAGTTGCCTTTAATATAGGTTCTAAAAGAGGGTGGGTATACTTTATATCTGCTTTTGTATTTTTACCCATTACATATTTAGGAATAAAGTCCATAGGCCCCGGTCTATAAAGAGATACACCTGCTATAATATCTTCGATAGATTCTGGTTTTAACTCTTTCATAAATTGTTTCATACCAGCACTTTCTAATTGAAATATACCATCAGTATTACCCGTAGATATAAGTTCATATATTTTAGGGTCTTTATAGTCTATGCTATGTTCATTAATATTTAAGTTATGTATTCTATTTATTTCTTTAAATGCATTTTGTATAACAGTTAATGTTCTAAGTCCTAAAAAGTCCATTTTTAAAAGCCCTAATTCTTCTAAAGTAGTCATAGGAAATTGAGTAGTAATAACACCATCATTAGTATTTAAAGGAACATAATCTACAACAGACTTATCACATATAACAACTCCTGCAGCGTGAGTAGAAGCGTGTCGTGGTAATCCTTCTAGTTTTAAAGACATATCTATAAGGTGTTTAACTTGTGGATTATTATTATATTCTTCTGCCAATTCAGGATTTTGAACAAGTGCTTTTGATATAGTTATTTTAAGCTCCATAGGTATCATTTTGGCTATTCTGTCCACATCCGCATAGGGAATATTTAATGCTCTTCCTACATCTCTTATAGCATTTCTGGCAGCCATAGTACCAAAAGTTATAATTTGAGAAACGTGGTCTGCTCCATATTTTTCTATAACATAGTTTATTACATCTTGTCTTTTTTCATAACAAAAATCTATATCTATATCGGGCATACTAATTCGTTCTGGATTTAAAAATCTTTCAAAAATAAGATTATATTCTATAGGGTCTATATCAGTTATTCTTAAACAATACGAAACTAAACTCCCAGCAGCAGAACCTCTACCAGGTCCTACCATTATATTATTATCTTTAGCATATTTTATAAAATCCCAAACTATTAAAAAATAGTCTACAAACCCCATTTGTCTAATAGTGTTAAGCTCGTATTCTAATCTTTGTATTAAACTGTCTGAAATATGGTCATATCGGTCTTTTAGTCCAGTTTCACAAAGTTCTTTTAAATATGAAAATGCATCTTTTCCATTTGGAACATTAAATATGGGTAATTTATACTTATTAAATTCAAAAGAAACATTACATCTTTTTGCTATTTTATATGTATTTTCTAATGCCTCTGGAACATAGGGGAATATACTAGCCATTTGTTCTGGAGATTTTAAGTAATATTGCCCACCTTCATAACGCATTCTATTTTCTTCGTCAACAGTTTTACCAGTTTGTATACACAATAAAATATCGTGAGCTTCTGCGTCTTCTTCTTTTATATAATGAATATCGTTAGTACAAACAAGGGGAATGCCTGTTTCTTTACTCATTCTTACTAAATTTTGATTTACGATAGATTGATTTTCTATGCCGTGATCCTGAAGTTCTAAAAAGAAGTTTCCTTCTCCAAAGATTTCATTATACATAAGTGCAAACTCTTTACCTTTTTCATAAGAATGATTTAATATACTTCTAGCCACAGCACCACCCATACAAGCACTAAGACCAATAAGACCTTTACTATATTTTTTTAATATTTCTATATCTATTCGAGGTTTATAATAAAATCCTTCTGTAAATCCAAAAGAAACAAGTTTAATAAGATTTTCATAACCTTCGTTATTTTCTGCTAATAAAACTAGATGATAATATGTATTTTCTTTAGAATAAGACTTATTAAATCGAGACCCAGAAGCAACATAAACTTCACAACCTATAATAGGCTTAACCCCAACATTTAAAGCTTCTTTATAAAAATCAATAACCCCATACATAACTCCGTGGTCTGTTATGGCAATAGAATCCATACCAAGCTCTTTAACTTCTTTTACAAGTTCTTTTATTTTAGAAGAACCGTCAAGAAGACTATATTCTGTATGAACATGTAAATGTGTAAAATTTATTTTTTCCATAAAACACCTAATTTCTAAATTTATATAATAAATAATATATTAATAAATTAAACTTCTTCGATTATAAAAACTTTATCTAAAAGATTTATTTTAGAAAAAGACTTTAAAATATAATCATTATTTGTAAATACATTAATATTTTTATATCCAAAACAAACACTTAATAAATCTTGTATATCTATATTTAAAACACTACCAATAGAAGTATTAATGCGTTCTATATAAGAACTATTATTTGAAACTGTTAATCTAAATATTCCATTATTTTCTTTTATTATATTGTCTTTTATATTTAAACATATGTTTATTGGCTCAGTAACAGTATCTTTTAAAGAGAAGTTTTTAAAAAATTCATATAAATTTACAATCCTTGCCATAACTAAAGGTTTTGTACTAGTTATATTAGTAAATTTATCATCTAAAAATATATCTCTTACTATTTTTTCTTTTATTCCCCAATAAACATAATATCCAACAAATTTATTTTCATCAAAAAGTTTGACTATATCACCGTTTTCACTTTTTACTTCTTGGTGTAATACTTTTATATAATTATAATCTCTTAAACAAAAAACATTATATTTTTTCATCAAAATATCATTTGTAAAATTTGCTAATTCTTCATAGTCTTCTTCACATATAGATACTTCTTTTAAACCATCATTTGATAAAGATAGATAATTATGGTCGTATATATATTCAAATTCAAAAGGTAAATATATTTCCTTTTTGGCTGGTCTTAAAAATGTAAATGGTATGTTTTCTTTATACATATCATTTAAACTTTTATTTAAAATTTCTGCCATATAGCCTTTTTTTCTATGCTCTTTTAAAGTACCAACAGCAACAATATAATAAGTTTTATAAATTTTACTGCCCATTAAAATATTATAGGGGTTTAAATGTAACATAGATGCTATATTATTATCTACATATTTACATAAAATTTTATTATCTATATTTTTATAGGTATAATAATAGTCTAAAAATTCTTTTGTATCTTCTTTAAATATAATTTCCCATATTTCTCTAGTTTTATCTTTTTCACTATTATCTAAATATTTAAGCAATTTATCACCGCCTTATAATTGTATAACTCTATATTTTCTTGCATATCCAATAGGGTCGTAAGAAAGCTTTGCCTTTCTAAGACCTTCTATGCCAAGGTCATCTTCTCTATTTACAAGATAAGCATTAGGGAAAGCGTTTATAATAAACTGCTGATTTATATACGGGTATAAACCTCTAATATTAGGATTAGCTTTTTCTATATGTATAATAGCCATTTTTTCAATTTCATTATAACTTCCAATAGAAAATGCCTCTAATTTATCATTTACAAATATTCCAGCCATAGTTACTTTTAACTTTTTACAATTTTTTAAAATATCTTTAATCCCTTGTAGCTCACCATCTAAATGTTCTTCAACGTCATCTCCCTTATTCATTCTCCATCTATTTAAAAATTCTAATATTATATCACTAGATTGACAGCAAAGAGTTTTATAATAAAAATTTCCTTCATTTTCTTTTAAAAAGGCATTTATATGATTTTTTTTCTTTCTAAGTTTTTTACCAGAAAGAGTTTTTAAAGATTCAGCAAGATATAAATAGTCTTTAGCATCATCTATATCTTTTATATCAAATAAATTTTCATCTAAATTTAAGGCGTTTAAACCTTCTTCATCTGCTAAGTATACTTTTAATTTTTTATTTAACGTATTGTTAAAATAATCTACTAAAACATTAAAAGCCTCTTTTATATGTTCTTCTTTACACATAGGTAAGGTACAATAATCTACACCATCTATAACCATAGTTATTAATAATGCCTTTTCATCCCAAATAGTAAATTTTACATTATAAAAATCTTTCCATAAATATACGTCTAAAAAAACGCTATCACACGTTTTATTACTTCTTAAATTAAAATAGTATGATATTTTTTCTATATCATTTTCAGATATAGGCTTAAAGTCTAAAAACATAATAATTCCTTTCTATAAATAAACAATATGTATATTTATATTATAGTATAGCAAAATACTATATATAAAACAAGAGAAAAATTAATTATTAATTAGCTAAAAATTAAAGGATTAAATCCTGTTTTACAGAAGTTAATCCTTTAAGGTAATTTAACTATATATCATAATCCTACATAATAAAATCAATTATTTGTTTTATTAAAATTATAATAAAATATTATTTTGTATAGTTTTTACCAGCCATTTGTCTTTCTTGAGCTTCAATCATTTTTTTAACCATATATCCACCAACATAACCATTTTGAGCTGATGTTAAATCTCCGTTATAACCTTGTTTTAAAGGTACACCAATTTCATTTGCTACTTCATATTTAAACTGTTCTAAAGCTGCTCTTGCCTCTGGAATATTAATTTTGTTTGAAGATTTGTTTGTTGACATAATCTTTACCTCCTAAAAATTTGTATTATTGTATTTAGCATTTATATATGCTACAATATATATAATGTACTAAAAATAGAAAATTAAACTGCCAATTTATGTATTTTTAAAAAGTTATAACTATTGACATATATATAATAAATTAGTTATAATTTCATAGTATGTGAAATTTAGGGAGTGGTTATAAAATGACAATAAGGCATCTTAAAATATTTATTTATGTTGTAGATTATAAAACGATGAGTAATGCTGCTAAAAAATTATTTATATCTCAGCCTTCTGTTAGTCAAGCTATAAGAGAAATTGAAGAATATTATAATATAAGACTTTTTGAAAGACTTTCTCAAAGATTATATCTGACTAAAGACGGCGAAAAACTTTTAAAATATTCTAGATATATTGTTAGCACTTTTGATAATATGGAAAAAGAATTTAAAAATAAACACAATAGTGTTTATATACGAATAGGTGGAAGCTTAACTTTTGGTACATATATTTTGCCAAATATAATGGTAGAGTTTGAAAAACATTTTGATAAAATAGAATCTAAAATAGTAGTTGATAATACTAAAATAATAGAGGAAAAATTATTAAATAACGAAATAGATATAGGAATTGTTGAAGGTGAAACACAAAATACAGATATTATAAAAGTCCCTTTGTTAAAAGACAAGCTTGTTGTAGTATGTAGCATAAATCACGAATTAGCCTTAAAAGAAAATATATCTTTAAAAGACTTATATGGAAAGGCTATGATAGCAAGAGAAGATGGAAGCAAAGAAAGAAGTCAATTTCAAAAATTTTTAAATCAAAATAAAATTAAAGTAGATTGTAAATGGAATTGTACTAGTGTTGAAACTATTAAAAACGCTTTAAAAAAAGGACAAGGTTTTTCAGTTTTATCTATAATGGCTGTAAAAGATGAAATAGAAAGAAATGAACTTAAAGCAATTGAAGTAGATGGTATGGACAATTTATCTCGAGATTTATGTCTTATATATCATAAAAATAAGTTTTTAAACGAAGAAATTAAATACTTTATAGAACTTTGTAAAAATTTCCCACAAGATAATGTTTTTTAAATTAAGTATATATTTTTTTATAAAACTAATAATATATAAATAAATATTAAAATAAGTATATATGAGGTGTTTTATGAAAAAATTATTGTTTTTTATATTATTTATTTTATTAGTAGGTTGTTCTAAAGATACATTGCCTAACATATCAAGTGAGTTTATTTTAAATAATATAACTAAAAAAATTTCTTTTGACAACCCAATAGAAGAAAATTTAAAAGACCAAAGTGTAGCTGAAAGATATGGTATTGCTCCTAAAGATATTGAAAATGGTGTTGTTTATTATACAGAAGATGAAGATAAAAGCGATAAAATAATTATTGTTAAGGCATCTTCTAAAGATACAATAGAAAATATTGAAAGAGCATTATCTTCAGAAATTGTAGGAATTACTGATTCGTGGAAAGAAAATGACCAAGAATCAAAAAAAATTGAAAATCATATATTTAAAACAAAAGATGTCTATGTAATAATGGCCATATCTGATAAGTCTAAAGAAATTGAAAAGATATTTGATAGTTGTTTTGAATAATACTTTATGTAACTAAAAAGGTTGGTTTAACTAAAAATCAACCTTTTTACTTTAATCAAAATATTATATATTTTAATACTATGTATTAAAACCTTCAATTTATAATATTTTTCTACGACAATATGATAATTTTATAAATTACTTATTGTAATTCAAGAATTTCAATAGTATTAAAACAAAAAGTAAGTTTATAATTTTTATCTTTAAAAATAAAGTTATAGCCTAATTATAAATAATAATTTTTTTAATACTATGTATTAAAAATTGGCAATTCCTAATATTTTTCTACGACAAAAATTAAAACAAAAACCCGTTTATAATTTTTATCTTTAAAAATAAAGTTATAGCCTAATTATAAATAATAAAATGAATATTGAATATGAAATATTTTTAGTGTATAATATTTTTAAAATATAATTTATAAGGAAAAAATATGAAAAAGAGTATAAATGAAATAAAAACTGAATTTTTAAATACACCTATTATAGATATTTATAAAGTTATAAATATTTATAATAATGACCAAAGAATAGGCGTGCAAAATCTTATAAAATCTTATAAAAATAAGCTTAAAAAATACGAAGAAGAACTTATAAGAATAGAAAATATGAAAAAATATGAAAAAGAAGCATATTCACAAGGCAAAACCCTTATTGCTGGTATAGATGAAGTTGGACGTGGACCTTTTGCTGGACCTGTTGTTACTGCTAGTGTCATTTTACCAAAAGATTGTAATATTTTAGGTATTAATGATTCTAAAAAATTAAGTGAAGAAAAAAGAAATGAACTTTTTAAATTAATAAAAGAACAGGCCATAGAAATAACTATAAATATGGAGGATAATAATGTTATAGATGAGATAAATATATTACAAGCTACTATTAAATCTATGACAAAAAATGTACATAGTTTTAAAAATAAACCAGATTATCTTATTGTAGATGCTGTTAATCTTAATCTTAACATACCTTGCATAGCAATGCCTAGAGCAGATGAAAAAAGTATCTCTGTTGCAGCAGCTAGTATTATAGCAAAGGTAACTCGAGATGAATATATGTCACAAATGCATCTTATTTATCCTCAATATAAATTTAATATAAACAAAGGATATGGAACAAAAGAACACATAGAAGCTATAAAAAAATATGGACCTTGTCCTATTCATAGAAAAAGTTTTATAAAAAATTATATTTAATCATAAAGGAATGATTTTATGAAAAATAATAAAGATATAAAAGATAAAAAGGCAGTAGCCATAAAATATAACCCTCAAATGACAGCACCTAAAGTTGTGGCTAAAGGACGAGGATATTTAGCAGAAAAAATATTAGAAAACGCTAAAGACTCTAACGTTACAGTATATGAGGATAAATCTTTAGTAGAAGAGTTAGAAAAAATAGATTTAGGGCTTAACATACCTCCTTATCTTTATGAAGTTGTGGCTCAAGTTTTATTATTTGTAAGTGATTTAGATAAGAAAGAAGAATATAAAAAAAATGCAAAACAATAGAAGAATAGGGAATATAGCTGAAAAAAGAGCACTTGATTTTTTAATAAATAAAGGGTATTCTATTATAGCTACTAATTATCAAAAACAATTTGGTGAAATAGATATTATAGCAAAAAAAGATACATATATATTTTTTGTAGAGGTAAAATATAGAAAGGATATAAAAAAGGGATATCCTAGAGAAGCTGTATCATTAAAAAAACAAGAAAAAATTAAAAATACTGCCCTTTGTTATATATCCGAAAACAACTTAAATAACATAGATTTTTCTTTTGATGTTATAGAAATTATAGGGGATAATATAATACATATAGAAAATGCTTTTTATTGAGGTGTTATTATGAAATTAAATGAAAAAAATGATTTAAAATATTATACATTTTATAATATAGAAAAAACCAATATTGTTAAACATTGTTTTTCTACAAAATTTGGTGGAGTATCTAGTGGGGTTTATAACAGTATGAATCTTTCTTTTAGAGATGACTTAAAAGAAAATGTTATACAAAATTATAAAATAATATGTTCTGCAATAGGTATAGATTACAAAAATACTGTTTTTTCAAGTCAAACTCATCAAGATAAGGTTTATAAAGTTACAAAAAATGATATTGGAAAAGGTCTTTTAAAGCAAAGTGACATATATGGATATGACGCACTTATAACTAATGAAAAAGATATTGTATTGGTGACATTTTATGCTGATTGTGTATCTATTTTTATTGTAGACCCTATAAATAAAGCTATTGGTATAGCACATAGTGGTTGGAAAGGCACAGTTAAAGAAATAGGAGCCAAAACTATTAAGCAAATGGAAATAGAATATGGCTCTAACCCTAAAGACTTAATAATAGGCATTGGTCCATCAATAGAAAAATGCTGTTTTCAAGTAGGTAAGGAAGTTGTTGACATATTTAAAGAAGAATTACCATTTTCAAAATCATATATATTTAATGATACTCCCAAAGACAAATATAAAATAGATTTACAAGGGATTATTAAACAAAGTCTAATAAATAGTGGAGTATTAAGCCAAAATATAGAACTTAGTGGACTTTGTACTATGTGTAATAGTGACACTTTTTTTTCACATAGAGTTATGGGAAATAATAGAGGAAGTTTAGCTGGTATTATTAGCTTATGTGATAAATAAGGAGGAAGTTTATTGAACGAAAAAACACTAGATAAAAATATAAAAAAACAAAATGTTATAATAAAAATAGAAGAAGATAGCATAGCTTATGAAATGGGAATTGAACCTGGAGATATACTTATTAGTATAAATGACAAAGAAATTAAAGATGTTTTTGATTATAGATATCTAATACAAGATGAATATATAGATGTTATTATAAGAAAACCTAATGGTGAAGAGTGGGAACTAGAAATAGAAAAAGATGATTTTGAAGATTTAGGTATAGTTTTTGAAAGTGGACTTATGGATAAAGCCAAAAGTTGTTCTAACAAATGTATATTTTGTTTTATAGACCAAAATCCTAAAGGTATGAGAAAAACTATTTATTTTAAAGATGATGACTCCAGACTTTCTTTTTTACAAGGGAATTATATAACTCTTACAAATATGAAAGACGAAGATTTAGATAGGATTATTTTTTATCATCTTTCACCAATAAATATATCTGTTCATTCTACAGATATGGAAATAAGAAAGTTTATGTTAAAAAACCCTAACTCTGTTAAACTTATGGAGCAAATAGATAAACTAGCTAGTGCTAATATAAAAATGAATTTTCAAGTAGTTTTATGTAAAAATATAAATGATGGTAAATCACTAGATAAAACTATACAAGATTTAAGTAAATATATACATTTAGGTAGTAGTATGGCTATCGTACCTTTAGGAGTAACTAAATATAGAGATGGGCTTACTCAAATAGAAAGTTTTTCAAAACAAGACTGTATAAACATTATAAAACAAGTTGATAAATGGCAACAAAAATTTAAAAAAGAACAAAATACAAAATTTGTATTTTTATCAGATGAATTTTATTTAAAAGCTTCTATACCATTGCCAAATGGAGAATATTATGAGGGATATCCTCAATTGGAAAATGGTGTGGGTATGATTACATTAATGGAAGAAGAATTTTTTGAATATTTTAACAAAATTAAAGGAGATAGTATAGAGAGAAATTACTCTGTGGCAACAGGTAAACTTGCCTATCCTCTTATTAAAAAACTATGTGATAAAATATGTGAAAAGTTCACAAATACTAAAATTAATGTTTATGAAATAAAAAATGAATTTTTTGGTGAAACAATTACTGTTTCTGGACTTTTAACTGGTGTAGATATAGTTAAACAACTTAAAAGTAAAGACCTTGGAAGTATTTTGTTTTTACCAGAAAATTGTATTAGAGCAGATGATACCGTATTGCTAGATGATATGGATATAACAGATATAGAAAAACAACTTAACATAAAAGTTTGTTTATCTAAAGATAATGGTTCAGATTTTATAAAACAGTTTATAGGAGGATAAAAAAATGGCAAAACCAATAGTTGCAGTAGTTGGAAGACCTAATGTAGGTAAATCTACTTTATTTAATAGAATAGCAGAAGAGAGAATATCCATTGTAGAAGATACACCTGGTGTAACAAGAGATAGAATATACGCAGAGGCAGAATGGCTTAATCATAAATTTACATTAATAGATACTGGTGGACTTGAACCAGAAAGCGAAGATATTATATTAAAACAAATGTACACTCAAGCACAAATAGCTATAGAAACTGCCGATGTTATATTATTTGTTGTGGACGTAAAAGTTGGTGTTACTGATGCTGATATGCAAGTTGCTAACATTTTAAGAAAGGCTAACAAACCAGTGGTATTAGCCGTTAATAAAATGGACGACTTAAGAAAATATGGTATGGATATTTATGAATTTTATCAACTTGGTATAGGCGAGCCTTTTGGTGTGTCTGCTGGACAGGCAATAGGTCTTGGGGATCTTTTAGACGAAGTTGTCAAAAACTTCCCACCACAAACAGAAGATGATGAGGAAGATGATACTATAAAAGTTGCTATTGTAGGGAAGCCTAATGTAGGAAAATCATCTTTAATTAATAAAATCCTTGGTGAAGAAAGAGTTATTGTTAGTGATATAGCAGGAACAACAAGAGATGCCATAGATACTCCATACGAAAAAGATGGTCAAAAATATGTATTTATAGATACTGCTGGAATGAGAAGAAAAAGTAAAATAAAAGAAAGTATTGAAAAATATAGTATAATAAGAGCCGTAGCAGCTGTTGAAAGAGCAGATGTATGTATACTTATGATAAACGCAACTGAAGGCATAACAGAACAAGACACTAAAATAGCTGGTATTGCTCACGAAGCCGGCAAACCTACTATTATTGTAGTTAATAAATGGGATTTAATAGAAAAAGACAATAAAACAATGAATAACTTTATAAAAGAAATAGATAAAGAGTTTAAATATATGTCTTATGCACCTAAAATGTTTATATCTGCATTAACTGGTCAAAGAGTTCATAAACTTTTTGAAACAATAAACTATTGTAGCCAAAATAGTACAAGACGTATATCAACTGGTATGCTAAATGACGTTTTAATAGAGGCTATGGCACTTAATCAACCACCTGCAGAAAAGGGACGTCCTTTAAAAATTTATTATATAACTCAAGTTTCTGTAAAGCCTCCTACATTTATACTTTTTGTTAATGATACAGAACTTTTACATTTTTCATATAAACGCTATATAGAAAATCAACTTAGAGATGCCTTTGGATTTAGTGGAACTCCTATACATTTTATAGCAAGAAATAAATCTGAAAGGAACTAATTAATATGGAAAGATTAATAAGTTTTATTATTGGATATTTTATAGGTTGTATTCAATCTGCTTTTATAGTCGGAAAACTAATAGGTAAGATTGATATAAGAGAACACGGTAGTGGTAATGCCGGTATGACTAATGTAACAAGAGTTCTTGGCGCAAAGGCTGGTATATTTGTCTTTATATGTGATATATTAAAAGGACTTATTGCTTTTAATCTTTGTAACTTTATATTTGGTGGTAGTTTATTTTCAAATAATGCTGACGTATTATATGGTGTTTATGCTGGATTTGGAGCCATTATAGGACACGATTTTCCTTTTTATTTAAAATTTAAAGGTGGTAAGGGGACGGCTACTACTTTAGGATTTTTATTGTTTGTAAATCCACTTATTGCTATAATAACTTATATTATAGGATTTATAACTGCTTTTGTATCTAAATATATATCTTTAGCATCTTTGGTTATGACTTTAGTTTTTCCTATTCTTATGATAATTGTGAAAATGCCTTTTGAGACAATAATCATTATGGTAATAGTTATGATTTTATGTTATTATCAACATAGAGAGAATATAAAAAGACTTATAAAAGGGGAAGAAAGAAAATTTTCTTTTAAGAAAAAGAATGGATAATCACCAATTTTATTTAGTAAATATAAAAAATCAAGATATATTAAAAAGTATTGATACTTATACTTATATATTAGATATAGATAGAAAAAATAAGATTAATGGTTTTAAACATATAAATATTATTGATAAAATTGAAATAGACTATGATTTTATGTCTGTATTATATGAATTTTTATTATTTATACCTAATGATACACCAAAAGAAATACAAGTTAAATCTAATTTTGGATTAAATTATTATGGTATAACTGTTTTAAAAAATAGTAATAGCATATATAATATATTTGATGGACTATATAAAATTTTTGAACAATTTGAAGATAAATTTTATATATATACACAAGAGAATATAACATTAATAACTAATGAAATTTACAATAATCTTATTAGTGATGAAAAAAATAAATGTGAAAAATTATATAAAAAAGATATTTTATATAATTTTAAAAAAATGAAAGATTTTTCTTTAAAATTAAAAGAAAATAATTTTTATATTATTCATTTAGGAATTTAACTTTGAAAGGAGGAAATCTTATGAAAATAGGTGTTGTTGGTGCTGGTAGTTGGGGTACTGCTCTTGCTTATTTACTTAATAAAAATGGTCATAATGTTACTATTTGGGGCTTTGATAAAAATGAGGTTATAGACTTAAACAATGATAGAGAAAATAAAAGATTTTTACCTGGTGTTAAATTACCAGAAAGTCTTAAAGCAACAAGTAATGACGAAGATATGCAAGATAAAGAAATGATTGTTTTAGCTGTCCCATCTAAAGCAGTTAGACAAATTTGTGAAAGATTTAAAAATATATTTAACGATGGTAGGATTATTGTTAATGTAGCCAAAGGTTTAGAAGAGGGGACATTGTTAAGATTATCTCAAGTCATACAAGAGGTTATCCCTAATAGCAAAGTAGCAGTATTATCTGGTCCTAGCCACGCCGAAGAAGTGGGTAAAGATATGGCTACTGCTTGTGTAGCATCTGCTTATGATTTAGATATAGCTAAAAAAGTTCAAGATGTTTTTATGAGTATAACGTTTAGAGTATATACAAATATGGATATAATAGGAGTAGAACTTGGTGGTGCTTTAAAAAATCTTATTGCATTAGCAGCAGGTGCATCTGATGGTTGTGGATTTGGTGATAACACAAAGGCTGCTCTTATGACAAGAGGTATGACAGAAATAGCCAGACTTGGATTAGCTATGGGAGCCAAAAAAGAAACTTTTTCAGGGCTTACTGGCATAGGCGATTTAATAGTTACTTGTACAAGTATGCATAGTAGAAATAGAAGAGCTGGTATTCTTCTTGGACAAGGCAAAACATTAAAAGAAACATTAGATGAGATTAAAATGGTTGTAGAAGGTGTTAATACTGCTAAAGCTGCATATGCTCTTTCTATAAAATACAACGTTGATATGCCTATAACAAAAGAAATAAATGAAGTATTATATAATAATAAAAATACTAAAGATGCAGTCATAACTCTTATGACAAGAAACAAAACAGATGAACAAGAAGAACCAAACCTTTTAATTTAGGTGATATAATGAACTTAAAATTTTATAAAAAACTATATTTAGATGAAAATATAGTCAACAAAGATGAAATAATTGAAAAAATAGAAAAAGGTATTAATATATTTGATTTATATTTAATATGTGTTTCAAAAAATACTAATCACATATTTGAAATTTTTTCATTATCAGAAGCCTTTAAAAATCTATATAAAAATAAAGAATATATTATCGTTGGAATGGCATATAGTAAAAAAAATTCATTTATTTTAATAAAAAATATTTTTGAAGATAATATAAAAGACATAAGTCATATAAAACAAAAGTTTATAAAAAATAAATAATATTATTGGTGATGATATGAGCATTTTAGCTTTATTAATAGGTTTATTAAAAATAATAGGTATAATTTTAGCTTTAATACTATTTATCATTTGTATAATTCTTTTTTCTAATATAAATCTTAAAATAATTGCTAATAATAATGATAATGATAAAATATATTATTTTATAAAAATTAGTTATATTTTAGGACTATTTATTTATATTTTTGATAATGAAAAAAATATAAATTGTTTTAAAATTTTAGGTATAAATATACGCAAAAATAAAAAAATAAAAGTAGATAAAGAAAATAAAAATTTATCATCTAATGAAGAAGACTTTGAAAAAAATAACATTGAAAAAAGTAAGATAAATGAAAATATTTATATCCATATTAATGAAAAAGACAAAGAAAATATTGAAGATAATACAGATGATACTAATATAAATAATAATAAAAATAATAAAAATAACATAAGAGAAAGTCTATTTAATTTAAAAAAAATATTAAACTATCCTAATAAAAAAGAAATAATAAGTTCAACTATTTTATTAATTAAAAGACTTATAAAATGTATAAAATTTAAAAAAATAAAAATAAATATAGATTATGGGTTAAATGAACCCTTTAAAACTGGCAGTATATGTGGTATAATAAGTACTATAATACCATTTTTACCTAAAAAATATATTAAAGATATAAATATTATGCCTGATTTTGAAAAAGAAATATTTTTAGCTGATGTTAAAATAAAATGTAAAACGTCTTTGATTAAAATATTGTTACCTATAATTATATTTATTAGTAAAAAATCTATAAGAAAAATTATTTTTGGAAAAGGAGAATGATTATGTCTAATCTTAATAGTAGTTTAGAAGTATTATTTAACAAAATGGAAGGATTTATATCTTCAAAAACAGTTGTTGGCGAACCTATAAACATAGGTGATGTAATAATTGTTCCTTTAGTAGATATTTCTGTTGGAGTTGGTGCTGGCTCATATGAAAGAAAAGAAAAAAATAATGAAAACACTGGTGGTGGATTAGGAGCCAAATTATCTCCTTCTGCTATGCTTGTTGTTCAAAATGGCTCTGTACAACTTGTAGATGTTAAAAATCAAAATAGTATAAATAAACTTATTGATATGGTTCCTGGTGTTGTTTCTAAATTTAATTTGTCATCATTTTTTAAAAAAGATGAAACAGAAGAAAATATAGAAGAAAGCACAGAAGATAAATAATAAAAATTTTTGGAGGAAATTATTTTATGAAGCACGAGCTTATTATTGTTTTAGACTTTGGAGGGCAATATAACCAACTTATTGCAAGAAGGGTTAGAGATTTAAACGTTTATTGTGAAGTATTATCCTTTGATACTCCAATAGAAGAAATTAAAGCTAAAAATCCTAAAGGTATTATATTCACTGGTGGTCCTAGCGTTGTTACAGAAGAAGATGCACCTATTGTGGATAAAGAAATTTTTGACCTTGGAATTCCTGTTTTTGGTATATGTTATGGTTGTCAACTTATGGGATACCTAACAGGCGGTCAAGTAGGAAAAGCTGATAAAAAAGAATATGGTAAAGCAGAGCTTACAGTTGATAATACTAATCCTTTATTTGAAGGTATAAACAAAGAAAGCATTTGTTGGATGAGCCATACTTATTATATTACAAAAGTACCTGATAACTTTCAGGTTATAGGTACAACTCCAACTTGTCCAACTGCTAGTATTTATAATAAAGATAAAAATCTTTATGGAGTACAATTTCATCCAGAGGTTGTACATACTGAATTTGGTAATAATATAATTAAAAACTTTTTATATAATATTTGTAAATGCTCTGGTGACTGGGTTATGACAGATATAGCTAATGAAATGGTGCAATCTTTAAAAGAAAAAATTGGAGATAAAAAGGTTTTATGTGCACTGTCTGGTGGTGTAGATTCTTCTGTTGCTGCTGTATTGGTACATAAAGCTATTGGTAAAAACTTAACTTGTGTATTTGTTGACCACGGACTTATGCGCCTTAATGAAGGTGATGAGGTTATGTCTGTTTTTAAAGAACAATTTGATATGAACCTTATACGTGTTAATGCTGAGGATAGATTTTTAAGTAAATTAGAGGGCATATCTGACCCAGAAACAAAGAGAAAAATAATAGGTGAAGAGTTTATTAGAGTTTTTGAAGAAGAAGCTAAAAAAATTGGTTCGGTAGACTTTCTTGTACAAGGAACTATATATCCTGATGTTATAGAAAGTGGTACAAAAAATTCTGCTGTTATAAAAAGTCATCACAATGTTGGAGGACTTCCTGATGTTGTAGATTTTAAAGAAATTATAGAACCTCTTAGAGATTTATTTAAAGATGAGGTTAGAGCCGTTGGAACTGCTCTTGGTATACCTGATTTTCTTGTACATAGACAACCATTTCCAGGACCTGGTCTTGCTATAAGAATAATTGGTGATATAACTAAAGAAAAATTAGACATACTTAGACAAACGGACTTTGTATTTAGAGATGAAATAGCAAAAGCTGGTCTTGATAG
>CALWOZ010000031.1 GCA_944383305.1 uncultured Clostridia bacterium
TTCAAGGCTTTTGGAGGATTTTATTGATAGACTATAACCTCTGCTAAGAGGCTATAAAATTGTGTTATTCAAATTCTAATTTATTTTTCTATATTATAACAGCTTTAGCTAAAAAAATCAAAACCTCTCGTTTAACCAGTTATTTTGATTGTATACATAATACCACGTATTTTATGTAATTTATAAAAGGCTATGTTGATGAGTAGAAAAAACAACTTCTAACTGTGAAATATATATGGATTTGTAAAATAAAAGAGGTATACAAAATTGATAATAATAGTTTTAATGGAATTACAAATCATTTGCTCACAAGTGATATATGTAAAGATTAAATAAGATACAGGAAAATACTATATGAGCAAAAATAAATAGAAATAATATAGGTAGAGGATTGCAAAGACCATATACATATGTTAGTAAATATATCACCTAAATTGAGTGTTTTAACCTTTATGGCATATTTAAAAGGAGGGGAGTAGTTTGATACCACGCAAATTTAAAGTATAAATATTAGATTGGAAATTTTTGGTAAAAAGGATATTATATAGATACAGTAGAAAGACATCAAAATACTATAAAAGAGTATATAAAAAATTAATTATAAGAAGATATAGCAAGTGAGCAAATAAGTTTAAAAGAGTATATTGACTGATTTGGGTAGCAAGAACGAGTAGGCAAAATCCACTTTAGTTTTAGCCACGAATAGTAGTGTGAGTGTACTATTTAGTGCATCTAGAGGTTTACAACAAGAAAAAAGCCCTTAATAGGGCTTAACTTATAATTATGAGTTTTAATTTAATTTTATATAAAATAAATTATTTATATTCTTCAACTGTTATACTTTGGATAATAACATCTTCTAAAGGTTTATCATTTTCATCAACATCAACTTTAGCTATTTTATTTACGATATCCATACCTTCGTATACTTGACCAAAAACAGTATGTTGACCATCAAGCCATGGAGTTCCACCAACTTCTAAATATTTTTCACATACATTAGCAGGATATACATCTTTAACTTTAATACCATTTTGTTCTTCTTCTTGATTTTCTAAGAAATATTCTAAAGACTCTTTATAAGATTCGTCTAAACTATCGCTTTGTACAATAAAAAATTGACTTCCATTAGTATCAGGACCACTATTAGCCATACTTAAAGCTCCATTAAAATGCCTTAAATTTTGTACATCTATTTCATTTTCAAAAGGTTCTCCCCAAATACTTTCACCACCAGTTCCATCACCACTTGGGTCACCACCTTGTATCATAAAGTCATCTCTAACTCTATGAAATGTAAGACCGTCATAGTAACCTTCTTTAGCATGAGTTATAAAGTTTTCAACAGCTTTAGGAGCTTGCTCTTTAAAAAATCTAATTTTTATATCACCATAATTAGTTTTTAAAATAGCTATTTCTTCACCTTGTTTTATTTCAGAAAACTGTAATAATTCAGTAGATTCATTTTTTGTTTCACTTTCTTGAGAAATTGTTGTATCTTCAGATACACTGCTTTCAGTACTTTCATTACTTGTTTGTTCAATAGTAGTATTTTCAGCATTACTATTTTTGCTACAAGCAACATTAAATATTATAGTACTTAATAATAAAGTTAATATTAATTTTTTTTTCATAATAATTTTGCCTCCAGTTTATACTATTTCTTTCTATTATATTTTATACTAAAATATAAATTTGTCAATATTTTAGTGATAAAAAGCCTTAAAATCAATATTTTTAATTTTATAGTTATTTTTTTATTAACTTTTTTAATAAATATTTATATAAGTTTTATTTTACTTACTATATATAAAATATAAAAATTAATTATTAAGTATCATTTTTTAATAAATATAATTTTTAATATTATTACCAATAAAAATTTCTTTATAGAGTTTTATCAGTAATATTAAAATTAAATACATTCAAAAATAAATAGGAAATGAATAGTTAACCAGTCAAAATATTAAAAAAGAATTTAATAGATAAATAAATTAAAAAATTATATTAATATATTTTAAAAATCTTTAAAAAATAATTTTATTTATTGAGAAATTTAAAAAATATTATTAAATTATGAGTATTTTAAGCCATTAAAATTTATAAATTTCACATAAATCAGTATAATCAGCTACAATAGTAATATATTATTCTCAAAATCCGTATATAATACATTTGTAAAAATTTTATAAGATGCTTGAAAAATAATAATATTATTATATTTATTAAAGATCAAAAATTAAATATAAACATAAAAACAGATATTTTTGTATAGAGAATATTATGTAGATATAGTTAGTAACAAATCAAAATACTATAAGAGTAAATAAAAATCAACTATAAAAAATATATTTTCAAGCTAATTAAGTTTAAAAACAATAATTTATCAAATGAATAAAAATAATAAAGAAAGAAATATAAAGAGCTTTTAGATTAATAAATTATATAATTGAAAAACCCACTAGTTTAATTAGTGGGTTTATTAATGTTATTTTTAAATATTCATTTTATTAAGTAACATTTAGAATATTTAAAAGTTATTATAAACTTGTATCGTTTGACTAATAATATAAAATTATTTATCTAATATAGCTATATAATATTATAATATATTATATAAAATAACATATACTATTTAAAATATTTTTAATTATTTTTTATTTCATTAACTATATTTTTAAATTGCTCTTTTATAATAGTGCTACATTTTTCAAAACTTCCTTTATATATATTAGCTAAATCTTTAGTCGTAGGTAATTGAGCTAAAAGTTTAAGTTGGTTATTTTTTAACAACTCTTCTGTTTCTTCTTTTTCATATATATAAATTTTTTCATTACAATGTGGACATAAAATATAACTCATATTTTCAACTATACCATATATTTTTATATTCATTTTTTTAGCCATATTAATAGATTTTGTAACAATCATAGATATCATACTTTGAGGTACTGATACTATAATAAGTCCAGTCAAAGGTATAGATTGCATTACAGTTAAAGTTACATCACCTGTACCAGGAGGCATATCTATTATAAGATAGTCCAATTCTTCCCATAATACATCTGTCCAAAATTGAGTTACACAATTGCTAAGTAACGAACCTCTCCATATAACAGGTTGATTTTCATCTTGAATTAGAAGATTTAAGGATATTACTTTTATACCTTCTTTAGAAGTTACAGGTATTATCTCTTTATTAGAGGTACCCATTGCACGAGTTTCTTTGTCTATACCTAACAATCTAACAACACTAGGTCCAGTAATATCTGCATCTAATATTCCAACTTTATATCCTTGGTTATTTAATTCTTTAGCTAGGCTAACTGAAACTGTACTTTTTCCAACACCGCCTTTACCACTCATTACTCCAATAACATTTTTTATTTTATTTTTAGGGTTTACTTGTATACCACAAGTATCTTCTTTCTTTCCACATTTTCCTTTAGATGGACAAGAACTACAATTTCCCATTACAATATCATCTCCTTAATTTATTTAAACTATTTTAATAAAAGTAAAGTCAATTAATAGGATATATTATATATTAACAAATACAATACAAGTTGTCAAATAATAATTATTATTAAAACACGGTATTGAAAATAGACAAAAAATAACGTATAATAAAAAAATATATAATTAGGAGGTGTAAAATGCTTTTTAATTCACTTACATTTTTAATATTTCTTATAATAGTTTTAAGTTTATATTATATATTGCCATATAAATATAGATGGTATCTACTTTTAATAGGTAGTTGTATATTTTATATGGCTTGGAGAATAGAATTTATATTTTTAATTTTGTTTTCTAGCTTTTTTAATTATTATATAGGATTATTAATAGAACGATATGAAAAAAATAGCAAATTAATATTAACTATTGGATTGATTATAAATTTTTTGATTTTATTTATATTTAAGTATAGTATATTCATAAATCATTCTTTTATGTCAATATATAATTATTTTAATATTCCTTATCCTATAAAAGATTTTGATATAGTTTTACCAATGGGGATATCATTTTATACTTTTCAAGCTACAAGCTATACTATAGACATATACAGAAAAAGATATAAAGCTGAAAAAAATATTTTAAAACTAAGTTTATATATAATGTTTTTTCCACAGCTTGTTGCGGGACCAATAGAAAGAGCAGACAACCTATTAAATCAACTTTTTTTAAATCATAAGTTTAATATATATAACGTTTCAATAGGTATTAAAATAATGCTTATTGGTTATTTTAAAAAAATAGTAATAGCCGATAGAGTTGCTATATTAGTTAATACAGTATATAATTCTCCATATGACTATAATGGAATATCATTTATTATAGCTACGATATTCTTTGCTATACAGCTATATTGTGATTTTAGTGGATATTCAGATATAGCTATAGGTTGTTCTAAGCTTTTTGGTATAGATTTAATGGAAAATTTTAAAAGTCCTTATTTTTCAAAGAGTGTTAAAGAATTTTGGACAAGATGGCATATTTCATTATCAACTTGGTTTAAAGATTATTTATATATACCATTAGGTGGAAATAGAAAAGGAACTTTAAGAACATATTATAATTTAATGATTACATTTTTAGTTAGTGGTATATGGCATGGTGCCAACTGGACTTTTGTTCTTTGGGGTGGTTTAAATGGATTATATCAAATAATAGGAGATTTAAAAAACAAATTAATAAGGATTATAGGATTTAATATAAAAAATCAATATATTAATAAATTTTTAGATATTTTTAGAATTTTAATCACCTTTATTTTAATATGTTTTTCATTAATATTTTTTAGAGCAAATACAGTAAAAGATGCTTTTTATATAGTAAATAATTTATTCTCAGATATAAATATTATTAATGATATTCAATATTTATACAATGTTTCCACAGAACTAGGACTTAATATATTTGAAATATTAATGGTAACATTTTGTATAATAATACTATTTTTTATGGAAATTTTTGAATATAAACAGAGAATATATATATCTTTAAACAAAGCACCACTTTTTATAAGATTTATATTTTACTATATAATAGTTATAATTATAATTTCTATGGGGGTTTTTAGTAATGCAGGACAATTTATCTACTTCCAGTTTTAAAACTAACTTAAATTTTATATTAAAATTATCTTTATTTATAGTATTATTAATACCAACAATAATTTTTATAGGTAAAAAATATTCAGCTGCTAGTACAGAAAATATTATAAATAAGTTTAATGAGCAAAGATTTGAAGAATTTTATTCCTTACCAACTAATAGCTTAGATATAGTGTTTTTAGGGTCATCTCATTCTTATTGTACATTTGATCCTGAAATATTTGACAATAAACTTAATACAAATAGTTTTCAACTAGGTATGCCTTTACAACATCCAGATTCTACTTATTATACATTACAAGAAGTTTTAAATTATCAAAATCCCAAAATGGTAGTTATGGAAGTATATTGGGACTTATTACAAAATGATTTTGAACTTAATCAGGTTAAAACTCTTTTTCAAGTGTTAGAAAATGAAACCTTAAAAAATAATTATATAAAAGAAGACTTTCCATTATCAGAAAAAGTCAAATATAATACTAATATATTAAAATATCAAGCAGACTACTTTGCTTATAAAGGTAATGAATTTAATCAAAAAATTAAAACTAAATTTAATGTAAAGGACAAAGAAAGTAAAAAACAAGTAGGAACAGAAGAATATCGTTCTAAGGGTTATGTATATTGTAATTATCAAATGTTAGAAGATGAATATAACAAAACAAATCAATTTAAAAATTTAGATGGTAAAGATTTTTCATTTTCAAAAACTCAAAAAGATTTTTTATTAAAAATAATAAATCTATGTAAAGAAAACAACATACAACTTGTTTTTGTTACTGCTCCTATTGCCAATGTATCTATGGACTATATTAAAAATTATAATATTATAAATGAACAAATATCAAATTTCGCAAAAGAAAATAATGTTTTTTATATAGATTATAATATAATAAATGAAAAAGATAGTCTTCTTACAAATGAAAATTTTAGAGATGATGCCCATCTTAATCATAGTGGAGTAGAAATAGTTTCTAACCATTTTATTAACCTTTTAACTAATGAAAGAATATATAATTATGATAACAACAATTAATTGTTATTATTTTTTATCTCAATTAAGCTATGACTTTATTTTTCAAGATAAAATTTATAAACTTACTTTTTGTTTTAATACTATTGTAATTTTTAAATTGCAATACTTTTGGCGCAAAGCGTAAAAATAAATAAAAATTGCAAAAATGTCTGTTTATTTTGATACTAAAGTATCAAAAAAACTAATTGATACAAAGTATTAAAAAATTTGATTTCTTTTAAATATTTTTATTTATTTTAATTTATTATTTAGTTTATATTTGTATTTATATAAAATTAATGTTTTGTCAATAATTAGTATTAATTTTATATTGTTTAGCTTATCAACTTTATAAATAATTTTTACCAAGTTATATGCTATATTATATATTAAATCTTAAAAAATTTTTTTACTTAAATATTAAAATATCATTATTAATTTTATTCCTGTTTTAAAAAATTTCAATAATTCACTTTCATTATTGAAATACAAAAAAATACTTAAATTTATATTAAATGTATTTACAAAAATGAAAATATATGTTATATTTTTATATAGGGTAAGATAATTACTTTAAGTAGTTATACCCAAAGTTCATTTTTTATTTTACCACTCTGTTTTTATCAGAGTGGTTTATTTTATTGTAAAAGATTTTTATAAAAAATTTAAAAGAAACTCAAGACTTTTTCTTTTATTATTTATATTAATATGAGGGGGAAAAATGTTTCAAGAATATATACAATAATTAGAACATAGTATTAATCAAAAATAAAATTTAGCTTTAGTACGTTCAAAATCTCAAAAATTTGTAAAAACTCATTCTGTGGCGGAATATTGGGAATTTTCAATGTAAGCATATAAATCGGAGTATTTTCAAATACAAAAGCTATCCATCGTTATTTGCGGTTTTTGTCGCACTTTGCTACTTACTATATACAACACTCCACTTTATAATTTTACAAAGGTTTTACAAGAGACTTTGCAAAAAGTTTTCAATAAAAAGAGGTATATACATTTTTCTTCAAAAAATTTTCCTAAGTTCTATTGATATACATTAAATGTAAATGTATAATTATTGTTATATAACATAAATAATATTTTAAAGAGAGGGGTACTTATGCCACCAAAAGTAAAAGTAACAAAAGATATGGTTATTGACGCTGCCTTTGAGGTGGCTCGTGAAACGGGAGCGGAAAAACTCAATGCAAGGATTGTTGAGAATAAACTGAAATGTTCCACACAGCCTATTATGTACCATTTTGCAACGATTGAAGAATTGAAAAAGTCTGCTTATGCAAAGATGGACTGGTATCATACAGAATATCTGATGAATGTAAAGCAGGATGACATAATGTTAGGTATTGGACTGAATTATATCAGCTTTCCAGTTGAAGAACCTCATTTGTTTCGCTTTTTCTTTCAATCTGGTTTTGCCATTGAAAATAGTCTGCTTGAAATTGTAAATTCTGAAGAACTCATACCCATAATCTCAACTATGCAAGAGGCTATGAATTTGAACATAGAGCAAACAAAAGAAGTTTTTATAACACTTGCCCTGTTCGTTCATGGATATGCTAGTATCATTGTAAACAATTCATTAGAATATGATGAAAAGCTAATAGCGACGCATTTGAAACGAGTATATGCAGGTGCAATATTAGCTATACAGGAGGAAAATAAATGAAAAAGTTATATGAGAAAAGCCAAATGACCTTTGCGTTTGGCAGACGGTTATCCTTTTTTGCTTTATAACTAAAAGCCACTTGTGGCTACAGTATGGCCTATGCAAATCCCCTGTTCCTGCTCGACAGTTTCTCTACTATGTTCCTTTGGTTGTTTTGATGACGAGAAATTTTTGGAATGGAGTTGCCATCAATTTACCATTGATTGAAACAATCTACTATATCATCTGTATGCTCTGCGTTGGCTTTGTGTAAGAAGTGATTTTTAGAGGAATTCTGTTCAAGGTCATTGCAAAAGACAATGTGAAAAAGGCAGTCGTCATTTCTAGTGTTACTTTTGGTTTAGGGAACTTGCTGAATTTAGTCAACGGAAGTGATATGGGACTTATGGAAAATCTGTTCCAAGTAACTGGGGCTGTCGTAATTGGCTTTCTGTTTGTCATCCTTTTTTACCGTATCGGAAACCTTTTACCCGGTATCATTGCACACGCTGTTATTAATATCACCAGTGCCTTTGCAAATGAAACTGGATTAACGATAGAAAAGCGTGTGATTACCACTGCTTATGCTTTAATCCTTACGAAGACACTCCCAAAAAATCGGTTTGCAAATATAAATGACCAGGTGGATATATGATATGGTGAACATTGTTTCAGAATGGATACATTGTTATGTCTGCAAGAAAAGGGTACAGATACAACAATAACCAATTGAAAAACTTTCTACTATTCTGCCTGAAGTGTAGGAAGGAAAAGATAATCAGCGTAAAACGAATACATTAGTTATTAAAGAGCCGGACGCAAGACATAGACTGGATAACACACAAGATAAAATGCGGTTATCGGCTTTTTCTGTTTTTATAGACAAATATAAAAGTCGTCATATTCTTGACCTATCAAAGAAATAGCATAGATAAGAAAAGCCGTCAAGGTCAAGATGAAGGCTTTGCGACCTCTATCTATTATAGTGTATTGTGGTCATTTAGGAGTTAAAAGCCTTGATTTATGTGACTTTGCTTAGGCGAAAATAGAGAAGCGTTTATATTCAATTGTATAACAAAGCGGATATACCACATTTCACAATATACCTACTTTCAGTTATTACAATCCTATCTGTCATCCATTGAATAGTTCCTTATCCTTCTTTATATTGTGATAAAGATACCAATTTTTAATGATATGGAAGTATTAAAGAGATATGGATATGCTTAAATACATAATTTATTAAAAAACACGTTCATCATAGCAAGGTATTTTGGATATTAATTATCAAATTATCTAAATACTTTTAGTGTTTTTATGTCCTATGTATAAAATTTATATAGTTAAATTTGGTAGAAGTATATTTAGGTTTATAAATAAATGGTATAGAATTTTATCTATACCATTTATTTATAAATACAACAAATTATATTTTAAAATAATAATCATATTATTAATAATATTTTTGGATTTAAAAGAATTTTATAGTAAAATACAAATTAATCCTCCATTACCTTCATTTATTATTTTTTGTAATGTTTCTTGTAATTTTAATTGAGTATCTTCCTGTATTCTATAAAGTTTTGTATTAAGACCATCATTTACTAAATCGGATAGTGATTTACCAAAAATATTATAATCCCAAATTTTATCTTTTTCATTTTCAAATTGTTCTAAAAGATACTGTGACAGTTCTTTACTTTGTTCTTCACTACCAACAATAGGTGCAACTTCTGTTTGTATATCTGCTTTTATAAGATGAAAACTAGGAGCCGTAGCTTTAATTTTTATACCATATCTTGAACCGTGTTTTATAAGTTCTGGTTTCTCTAAAATCATTTCATCTAGTGTTGGTGTAACTATACCGTATCCTTTTGTTTTTACTTCTTCTATTGCATATTTTACTTTATCATATTCTTTTTTTGCTTTTGACAATAGTTTTATAGTAGATATTAATTCATATTCATTATTTATATCCATATTAGTAGTTTCACTTAGAACATTATAAAATAAGTTATCGTTTAGACTAATTTCTATGTTGCCTAAACCTTCACCTAACTCTATTTTATCTATGTATGCTTTTTTTATGTACTCATTATTTTCTAATATAGATATTGTAGATTTTATATTATGTAATTTATTAATTTCTGACAATATTTTCTTTGTATCTTGTATTATACTTTGTTTTAACCAATGATTTACATCTAAAGTTTCAATCCATTTAGGAAGATTTAAGTTTAATTGTTTTATTGGAAATTCATATAGTACTTTTTCTAGTATTGAATTTATATCTTCTTGTTTTAATTGTGCTATATTTACTGCTATAACTGGTGAGCCATATTTTTCTGACAGTTCTTGTTTTAAAGTATCTGTAGCTTGTGAATATGGTTTTGAAGTATTTAATAGCACAACAAAAGGTTTTGATAGAGATTTTAGCTCTTTTATTACTTTTTCTTCAGCTATTATATAATCTTCTCGAGGAATATCTGTAATAGTTCCATCTGTTGTAATAACTATACCTATTGTAGAGTGATCTGTAATAACTTTTTTTGTACCTATTTCTGCAGCTTCCTCAAAAGGAATCTTTTCATTAAACCACGGAGTAGAAACCATTCTTGGTTGTTCCTCATCCATATATCCAGAAGCTCCTGGCACTACATATCCCACACAATCAATCATTCTAACATTAAATTTTGAATTATCATCTATGTTAATAGATACTGCATTATTTGGTATAAATTTAGGTTCAGTTGTCATAATTGTTTTACCGGCTGAGCTTTGTGGGAGTTCATCTCTAGTTCTTTCTCTGTTATATTCATCTTCTATATTTGGTATTACTAGTAAATCCATAAATCTTTTTATAAAAGTAGATTTTCCTGTTCTAACTGGTCCAACAACACCTATGTATATATCTCCATTTGTTCTTTCGGATATATCTTTATAAATATTAAATTGTTCCATATTAACCTCCTTAATCCATTATAATACATTTTTAATATATGATTTTAAAATAAAAAATATGTTTTAGATATATGTTTTTTTATTAATTTTAATTAAGATATGACTTTATTTTTCAACATAAAGATTATAAACCAGGTTTGTTTTAATAATTTTGCAATTCTTGAATTGCAATACATAATTAATTTTTTTTTGCACAAAGTTTCAAAATAAATAAAAATTGCAAAAATATCCAAGAAGAATAATAGAAATAGCTTGTTTTGTTTATTTTGATATCTTGTATCAAAAAATTGATTTTGTATAAAGAATTTAAAAATTTTATAATTTATGTATTTTTAATATTTAGATAAATATATTTATTTTTTTATTTTTTATGAAAGCCAATATAAATTTTATTGAAAAATATTATTATAATTTATATATATATTTAGATTATTTATAAAATTATTAATATAAAAAAATGTAAAATTTTAAGGGTGAAAAATTTCTACTCTAAGTATTATTATATATGTATTGTTAAAAAAATTCAATTATTTTTTAGAAAAAAAACGACAAAAAGTATTGACAGTCTACAAAAAGTAGACTATACTTTTTTTGAAAGGGGTGATTAATTATGAAAATATCTTTAAAGGCAGCGAGAGTTAACGCAAATTTAACACAGCAGGAAGTTGCTGATAAACTTAAAGTGAGCAAGCATACAATAATCAATTGGGAAAAAGGAAAAACAAATGTTGGTTATGCTCCTTTAAAAGTTTTAAGTGAAATTTATAACATTGAGATGGACGATATTTTTTTAGGGTAAATATTAAGAAAGGGTTATTATGGATAAAGAAAAGAGAAAAGCAGGTGAAAATTATTTAAAAAAGTGGGGTCAAAGTATTTTAGATATAGAGAACCTACAGAGAGAAATAAATCAAATAAGAAGAAATAAAGATGTCTTTGATACTATACAAATGGATAGTAAGCAAGATATAGTAAATACTTATAATATTGTTGTAGATGAAAAACTATTAAAACTAAAGAATACTATATATGATTATAAATTTGTAGATGATATAGTAAGCAATTTAGAAGATTATCAAAAAAAAGTAATAAAATTTAGGTATATTTATAAAAATAGTTGGCAGACTGTTGCTTTAAAAGCTCATATTAGTCTTAGACAATGTTTTAATGTTAAAAATTTAGTAATTAAAAAAATATTACAAAATATTTAGATGGTTACAATTTATTTGCATTAATTTTGTATTGTTTTTTATTATAATAATATTAACCTTTAAAATTATTATTTATTATAGATAGTAAATTGGGGGTGAAATTTTGAATGAAAAACAAAAAATGTTTTGTAAAGAGTATTTAAAAACAAAAGATGTTAAATTAGCATCTAAAAATGTTGGATATACAGAACAAACTGGCAAAAAACTTTTAAAAAATGAAAAAATTAAACAATATATAGAAAATATTTTAAAAAGTAAAAAAATTGCTAAATCTGATGAAATTATAGAGTGTCTTACAAAAATAATGCGTGGAGAAGATGGTCAAAATGACAATGACAAAACTCTAAAAGGTATATCTGTAAAAGAGCGTTTGAAAGCAGCAGAACTACTTGGAAAAGTTTATGCTATATTTTCTTCTAAGCCTGAAAATACAGAAGAGGAACCTATTATAATTTTAGGTAATGAATCTATACAGGAATAACTTATGAGCAATAATATATATTTACCTAATTTAGTCGGAAAAGGTTATGGAAAGTATTGGAACTTTAAAGGCAGATTTAGAGTATGTAAAGGTTCTAGAGCTAGTAAAAAATCTAAAACTACTGCACTAAATTTTATTGTTAGAATGATGCAATATAAACAAGCAAATCTTTTAGTAGTTAGAAAAACTTATTCTACTCTTAAAGATAGTTGTTTTGCAGAACTTAACTGGGCCATACAAACTTTAGGAGTATCTAAATATTGGGAGGCTAAAACTTCTCCTCTTGAAATTACATTTTTACCTACTAATCAAAAAATTTATTTTAGAGGGCTTGATGATCCTTTTAAAATAACTTCTATTACAACTTACAGGGGGGTTTTATGTTGGCTTTGGATAGAAGAAGCCTATGAAATAGATAAAGAAGAAGACTTTGAAATTTTACAAGAAAGTATTAGAGGTAAAGTGCCAAATGGGCTTTTTAAACAAATTACGCTAACATTTAACCCTTGGAATGAAAAACATTGGCTTAAAAAAAGGTTTTTTGATTGCGAAGAAGATGAAGATATATTGGCTATTACTACTAATTATATGCTTAACGAGTGGCTTGATAATTCTGATAAAAAAATGTTTGAAAATATGAAAAAAAATAATCCTAGAAGATATCAAGTAGCAGGACTTGGAGAATGGGGTATTAGTGATGGACTTGTATATGAAAATTTTTGTGAAATGTATTTTAATTTAGATATTATCAAAAATAGAGAAAGTGTTACTTCTATTTTTGGTTTAGATTTTGGATATACTAACGACCCAACAGCTTTATTTTGTGCATTAGTTGATACTAATCTTAAAGAAATATATGTATTTGATGAACTTTATAAAAAGTCTTTAACTAATTTTAAAATTTATCAAGAAATATTTAATATGGGATATAGTAAAGAGATTATCGTTGCTGATTCAGCTGAACCTAAAAGTATAGAAGAACTTAGAGAACTTGGTATAACAAAAATAAGACCAGCAAAAAAAGGGAAAGATAGTTTGAACAATGGAATTCAATTTATACAGGATTTTAAAATAATTATACATCCTAAATGTAAAAATTTTTTAAATGAAATATGTAATTATACCTGGTGTAAAGATGAAACCGGAAAACCTATCAACAAACCTATAGATGATTTTAATCATTTATTAGATGCTATGCGTTATGCTGTACAATCTATAAATAAATCTGATAGATTTAGCTTTAAATGATTTTATAAAGGAGGTTTTTATGAACCTTGAGTACAATTTTCAGACATATGAAACTAATAAAATAATAGACAAATTTGGAAATCAAAAGGCATTTATTGAATTTTTAGAAAAAAATATATTAAACTTTTTACAATCTGAACAAAGAAAAAATATGATAATAGGTGAAAAATACTACTTAGGTAATCACGATATTTTAAAAAGAAAACGTACTATTATTGGTAAAGATGGAAACAAAGAAGAAATAAACAACTTACCTAATAACAAAATTGTAGACAATCAATATGCAAGAGTAGTAGACCAGAAAAATAGTTACTTATTATCAAAGCCTATAACTTTTTATTGTGACGACAAAAACTTTATGAACAATATTAAAAAAATATTTGATAAAAGTTTTTATAGAATTATAAAAAATATAGGCGAAGATGCTATTAATTGTGGTATAGCGTGGCTTTATATATTTTTTGATGAAACAGGAACAATAAATTTTAAAAGATTTAAGCCCTATGAAATTTTACCTATATGGGCTGATGAAGAACACACAATATTAGACTGTTTGATTAGAATATATGACATAGAAAAATATGAATATGACAAAAATTATATAGTAACTCAAGTTGAGTTATATACAAAAAGTGGTATTCAATATTATATTTTAAATAATAAAAAGCTAATACTGGATACATCTAAAAATTTTAAATCTTATATATACAATTCGTACAATTTTCCTTTGACATGGGATAGAATTCCTATTGTATCTTTTAAATTTAATTCTAAAGAAATTCCACTTATAAAAAGAGTAAAAACTTTACAAGATTCTTTAAATACTATTAGAAGTGATTTTATGAATAATATGCAAGAAGACGCCAGAAACACTATTCTTATTTTAAAAAATTATGACGGAACTAATTTAGCTGAATTTAGAAAAAATTTATCTGAATATGGTGTTGTAAAAGTCAAAACAATAGATGGCAATGAAGGTGGCGTAGAAACGCTAAAAATAGATATTGACAGTAATAACTATGAATTACTTGCTAATTCTCTTAAAAAAGCAATAATAGAAAATGCTAGAGGATATGATTGTAAAGATGAAAAAATGGGAAATAATCCTAATCAAATGAATATTCAAAGTGTTTATGCTGATATTGACTTAGACGCTGGACTTATGGAATCTGAATTTCAGGCATCTTTTGAAACATTGTTTTGGTTTATAAAAAAATATTTTAGTTATATTTATAAAAAAGATTTTTATAGCATTGATGTAGATGTAATATTTAATAAAGATATGCTAATAAATGAAACAGAGGCTATTAACAATTGTGTAAAATCTTTAAATATTATATCTAAAGAAACTATCATTAGTCAGCATCCTTGGGTATCTAATATTGAACGTGAATTAAATAAAATTAATAAATTATAATAAATAATTTTCAAATAAAAAGTATTTTAAAATAGTTATTTATAGTATTATTATATAAAGAAATTAAGACAAAAATTGTTTATATTTTTTTAATAATAAAGTCATAACTTAATTATAATTAATAATTTTAAAGGTTGGGTTTTGGGTTAGGCGGGATTAAAAATAATAAAAGGAGGTCTATTATGGACATTAAACAAATAATTGATTTAGGTATAGAAGAACCTAAAGCTAAAGAAATTTACAATAAAATTGAAAAATATATTCTTGAAGAGATTAAAAAACAAACTAAAGAATATGAAAATCAAATATTAGACTTAAAACTTAATATGGCTGTTGAAAGACAACTTTTTATGGCTGGTGCTAAAAATATTAAAGCTACTATTGCCCTAATAGATTTTAGTAAGCTTAATAATAAAAATATTGATGAAGCACTTATCAAACAAATGATAGAGGAACTTAAAACTAACGAAGAAACTAATTTTTTATTTTTTGAAGATAAAAGTACAGACATAAAAGGATTTAAGCCTTTAGAAACTAACATTGACAGACATACACATAACAAAAAACTAAGTTATGAAGAACTTTGTAAATATTATGAAAGATGTATTTTTTAGGAGGTAAAATATGGGACAATTTAATTATAAAAGTTTTAATCAGGTGGCTTTTGGTAAATATATTGAAAGTTTACCTAATGTTAAGAAAAATGAACTAATAAAATCAGCTGTTTTAAAACCTAATGCTGAAATAAAAAGAGCATTCTCTTCTCAAGGTGGAACTGGTTATGCTATATTACCTATGTATGGAAGAATTGATAGCAATCCTTTAAATTATGATGGCAAAACTGACATTGTACCTAATGCTACTAAAACCTTTGAAAGAGGCGTTGTTGTAGTTGGTAGGGCTAATGCGTGGCTTGAAGATGACTTTAGCGAAGACATAACTGGTGGTGTTGGATTTATGTCTAATGTAGCAAAGCAAGTTAGCGAATATTTTGATGAGGTTGACCAAAGAACTTTACTTGCTATATTAAAAGGTATTTTTTCTATGTCTGGTGGTAAAAATGCTGACTTTGTAACTAATCACACATATGACATATCTAAGCTTGACAACCCTAAAATAGATGTTACTACTATTAATACTGCTATTCAAAAAGCTTGTGGGGATAATAAAACTAAATTTTCTATTGTTATTATGCATAGTATTGTGGCTACTAACCTAGAAAACTTAAATTTACTTAATTATTTAAAATATACTGATGCTAATGGTATACAAAGAGATTTAGGTCTTGCTACTTTAAACGGGAAAATCGTCTTAATTGACGACAGTATGCCTGTTGAAGATGGTGATGATGATTCTAAACTTTATACTACATATATATTAGGAAAAGGAGCCATTGACTTTGAAGATATTGGTGCTAAAGTTCCTTATGAAATAAACAGAGACCCTAAAACAAATGGTGGTCAGGATACTTTATATGCAAGAACTAGAAAGTGTTTTGCTCCTTTTGGTATATCTTATACTAAAAAGCAACAAGCTAGTTTATCTCCAACTGAAGATGAGTTAGCTAATGGTAATAACTGGTCTTTAGTTATGGATACTGAAAGTAAAGTGGCTATTGAAGACAAAGCTATACCTATCGCTAGAATTATATCTAAAGGTTAAAAGGGTATTTTATGGAAAATATTGTTAATGAAATATGTAATAAACTTGATGATTTAAATCTTTCTATTAAAAATAATTATCTATCTAAAAAAATTATTCTTATGGCTATTAATTCTATTAAAGATTTTATTAAACTTGAAATAAATCCTTTTATCGAATTTTCCCTTATAAAAGATACTTTTGTTAATTTAGTTATTGGAGAGTATTTACAACTTATTAAAAGCGCTAATCTTGAAACGGATCTTAATTTAGATAAAGCTATAAAGTCTATTAAAGAAGGTGATACCTCTATAACTTATTTTGAAAAAGGAAATATTAGTTTAGACGATATTATACAATATTTTTTAAATAAAAAAAGATTATTATATAATTTTAAAAGGATTGTTTGGTAATGATTATAAATAATAAAAATGTTCTTAATAGGCTATATACGGGTATTTGTAACATATATGAATATGAAAACTCTTTAGATGAAGAAACAAAGATAATTAAACAAAAGTCTATTATTAAATATGAAAATATACCTTGTAGAGTGTCTTATTATAACAATAGTTCAAATATTTTAGCTACTGAAGAAAATAATTTTAATAATATTATAACTCAAAAAGTTAAGATTTTTTTAGATAATAACATAACAATAAAAGCTGGTTCTTTAATTATAGTAACACAAAACGGAAAAACAACTAAATATAAAAATAGTGGTGAACCAGTTATATACACCAATCATCAAGAAATAATGTTAGATATATTTAATGATATAGGTTAAATATTTTATAGGAGTGATATTTATTAAAGCTACACTTATAAATGCTATTAGTAAACAACTATATAATGTTTTTAACAAGCCTAATATATATGTAGAACATATAAAACAGGGGTTTTTATTACCCTGTTTTTGTATAAGATATGTTAAAACAGAAGAAAAAACATACTTAGCTAACCGATACAAACTTTTTAATAAAGTAGAAATAACTTATTTCCCAGAAAAGCAAGACAACATAAGCGATAAACTTAATGAAGTATTAAATCACTTATACAATAACTTTAATATGTTAAATTTTGAAAAGGGATTCATAAAAGCAGAAAATATGGAGGGTATTATTAATAATAATACATTAAAATTTTATGTAGAGTATAATTTTTATGTATTTAAAAAAGATGAAACAGACAAAATGAAAAAACTTTATATATAGGAGATATTATGGCAGAAAAAAATAAAAAATTTTATAAAGAACAATTTTTAAAAAGTAATCTTTATAAAGATAAAAAAGATTTAATAAATGCATTATTAAAAGATAATGAAATGTATAGTAAAAATGATGTGGAAAAAATTATTAAAAAATATTTGGAGGTGATTTTATAATGGCAACAGGAGGAACCTTTTTGACTTATAACAAAGTCTTACCCGGTGCTTATATAAACTTTGTATCTAAAGCTAGAGCCTTAGGAACTATTGCTGATAGAGGGGTTATGGCTATGGCCTTGAAAAACAACTGGGGTGAAGAAAACAAAATTATTAGTATAACAGCTGAAGATTTTCAAAAAAATTCTTTATCCATATTTGGATATGAATATACAAGTCAAAATCTTAAACCTATTAGAGAAGTGTTTAAAAATGCAAAAGAAATAAAGTATTTTAGACTTGGAACAGGTGAAAAAGCTAGAGCTGTTATTGGAAATTTGACTATTAATGCTAAATATTCTGGCACTAGAGGTAACAGCATTAAAATAAAGATAGCTTCAAATGTTGATGATGAAAACTTTACAGTATATACATATATTGATGAGGGTATTGTTGATGAGGTTATTGTTAGTAATGTAGATGAACTTACTGAAAATGATTTTGTTATATTTTCTGGAACTGGAGAATTAGCTGAAAATGCAGGTACTAATCTTTCTGAAGGAAGTGATAATGAGGTTACTAACTTAGAATATAGTAAATTTTTATCTCTTGTTGAAGCTGAAAGTTTTAATGTACTTATTTATGACGGTGAAGACGAACAGACAAAAGGTCTTTTTGAAAGCTTTACTAAAAGACTTAGAGAAGACGAAGGTGTAAAAATTTGTACTGTATTATATAATTATAAAAAAGCAGATTTTGAAGGGATTATTAGTGTTAAAAATGACAAAAATCTTGTGTATTGGGTTGGTGGAGCTTTAGCCGGTGCAGAAATAAATCAAAGTTTAACTAATAAAATATATGATGGAGAATATGAATTTGATGCAAAATTTTCTAACAATCAATTAAAAGAAGCAATTGAAAGTGGTGAATTTGTATTTTATTATGATGCCGGAGATATTAGAGTATTAAAAGATATTAATACATTTGTAAGTTTTTCTAGTGAGAAAAATTCTGACTTTTCTAACAATCAAATTATAAGAGTTTTAGATTCTACTGCTAATGATATTGCTAGAATTTTTAATGACTATTATCTTGGCAAAATTCAAAATGATGCTTTAGGAAGAGATATTTTTAAATCTGAACTTATAAATTATTTTAATCAACTACAAGCTATAAGAGCTATTGACAATTTTTCATCAGATGATATTAGTATAAAAAAAGGCACCGAAAAAGGTGATGTAATTGTTGATTTAATGATTGAGCCTGTAGCTTCAATGGATAAGCTTTATATGAAATGTATTATTGAATAAGGAGGTAATTTATGGCTACTTTAAAAGCGTGGGATACTATAAATGGTGCTTTAGGCACTTGTTATGTAGATATTGATGGCAAAAAAGAAGAAGCTTTATATTTAAAAAATATAGAAGCTAATATTAAAAAAAATAAAAGAGAAATTAAAGTATTAGGTCAAACAGGAACTAAACATAAAGCTAGTGGATGGAGTGGAACTGGTAAAATGACTGCTTATTATTCTACTTCTAAATTTAGAGAGCTTATGCTTAAATATATAAAAGAAGGTAAAGATACTTATTTTGAAATTATAATTGAAAACAACGACCCTTCTAGTGATATTCAAAGGCAAAGCATAGCTTTAAAACAAGTTAATATTGACACTATGACAATGGCAAAACTTGACATAAACAATACAGAACTTGACGAAGAAATGACATTTACATTTAATGATGTAGATATATTAGAAAGTTTTAAACCTATTGTTGGAGAATAGAAAGGAGATTTTATGTCTAGTTTACAAGATATACTTAACCTTAACGTAGTAGATGACATAGTTACTTATGTTGAAATATCTAATAGATTAAAAGATGAAAATGGAGATAATTTAAAGTTTAAAATTAAACCCATACTTTTTGAAGACTTAAATCGATTAAAAAGAAAAGCAACATTTATTGACCAAAATGGCAATGCTATAATAGATGAAGGTAAATTAAACACATACTGTATTATAGAAAGTACTTTAGAACCTAGTTTTAAAGATATTAAAAGTATGGAAAAACTTAAAGTCAATACACCTGAACAATATTTGAATAAAGTTTTATTGGCTGGTGAAATAGACAGACTTATAAAAGAAATCCTTACTATAAGTGGATTTATGGAAAGTATTGAACAGTTGGTTTGTGATATAAAAAACTAATTAAAAAGGGCGATGCTGAGCTTAATTATGCCTATTTTGCCCTTTTTAAACTAAATATTAAACCTAGAGAGTTTGCACTAATGGATTTTAGAGAAAAAGCTTTGATTATAGCTTTTATAGATAAATTTATTGAAGAACAAAAAGAAATAGATAATGAATTAAATTTTTAAACAATGAGGTGGGAGGTGGGTTTATATAAATTTTTATACTTTTATTAACTTTGGAGTTTCTTTTTATCAATTAGATAGTATAAATAAACATAAAAATATATCTTTATATGATAATTTAACTTTTAATAAAAAATATATAAAAAATAAGTTTAATAATTATTTTAAAAATAGTATATTGTATGAAAAAAATAGATTAAATATATATACAAAAAACAATAGTTTACATAAATATTTTAAAAATAATATACTACATAATAATAAATATTTTAATGAGTATAATATAAAAACACATAATTTTAACAAATATTATAATTTAAAAAATAATAAAATATATAAATATAATATAGCAAATAGAATTATAAATAGTAGATATTTATACAACAGCATATTTAAAGATTATATTAAAAATTATAACAAAGCAGAAATAAATAAATCTCAAATACTTAATTTTGATAATTTTAACAATGACTATTATAATATTTTAAAATTATATAATACATTTGATAAAAAATTTTATACCAGTTTTAATAAGGAACGTAAATTAAGTTTATATAATCATAATTTTATAGACAATTTTCAAAATTTTTTAGAATACAAAAAGATAATTAAAAGTAATTATAAATTTAAAGATATATCAAAGTATTTATTTAACAATGTAAAAGAAAAATCTGATAACACAAACAAAATAGAAAAGTATACAACCAACACCATACATAAAGATAACCTTATAACTACAAAAAATTTAGACTATGATTTTATATTTGAAAAAATAAAAGAAATGATTTTTGAAGAGCTTATTTTTATGTGTGGTGATATATGGGGGTGAGAGTATATACACATATTTATTAAAATATGAACATAAACAAGAAATATATCAGCTACCTATACCACCTGAAAAGATGACAACAAAATCTTTTAATAGTAATAAAATATACGAAACAGTTGGTATGGGAGAAATAAATATTATAAAGGGAATTGGACTTAGAGAAATTTCTATGTCTATTATGTTACCTAACGATTTATCTTTACCTTTTGTACAACCTAAGTATTCTTCTAATACTATTATTGGCAAGCCTATATTATATTTATCTAAATTTAGAGAATTTAAAGCAGATAAAAAACCTATTCAACTTTTAATAACTAGAATTTTACCAAATGGTGAAGAAATATTTAAAGGCAATATAACTGTAACATTAGAAGAGTATATAGTATATGAAAATGCAGGTGAAGAAGGGGACTTTTTAGTAGATTTAGTATTTAGAGAATTTGTAGAAATAAAAGAAAAAACTTTAACTTCTTTAGATGAAAATAATTCTACATATACTTTAAGTGTAAACAGAAGTGTCAAAGACACACCTAAAAATTATACTGTAAAATCTGGAGATACTTTATGGAAAATAGCTAAAAGAGAGCTTAATGATGAAACTAAGTATAAACAAATAATGGAGATAAACAATATAACTGACCCTAAAAAGCTAAAAGTAGGATTAGTTTTAAAGTTACCTTAAAGGAGTTGATTTTATATTAAAATAAATATATATTCTGAAAAAGGTATAATTGATATAACCAATAGAGTTGTAGGAAAAATAGTTATAAAAAGTAACTATATGTATCAACCTACAAAGTTATATTTAGATATACTATTTGATGATAAAATTAAATTTTATGAAGGAGATAGTATATGTGTAAAAAGTGATGAAAATAATATATTCTTTGGTTATATATTTACTAAAAAAGTAATTGATAGCGATATAGTTAGTATTATTGCATATGACCAAATAAGATACCTTATCGCTAGAGATACTTATATATATAAAAACAAAACAGCAAGTCAAGTATTAAAAATGATTTGTGCCGATTTTAATGTTAAAACAGGAAGTATTGAAGATACTAATTATATTATCCCTTATCGAATAGAAGAAAATCAATCAATATTAGATATTATATATACTTCTCTTGATTTGACAAAAAGTTTTAATGGTAATCAATATGTACTTTTTGACGATTTTGGAAAAGTAGCTTTAAAAAGTTATAATAGTATGAAAATGCCTATTTTAATAGATTGTAATAACTCTGTTATTAGTTATTCTCATACAACGTCTATTGATAAAAATGTTTACAATTCTGTAAAAGTTTCTGTAAAAAATAAAAAAACTAAAGTTATATCTACTTATCTAGAAGAAGATGAAAAAAACAAACAAAAATGGGGAACTTTAAGAATATTTAAACGGCTTCCTAACGATTTTAACAGTGTTCAAGCTAAAAATTATGCCCAAAATATCCTTAGTATATACAACAAGTTAAGTGAAAAAATTGAAGTTGTATGTCTTGGAAATGAAAAAGTTAGAGCTGGCAATTTAATTGATATTATTATAGAAAACAACACTAAAACTATGATTATTGAAGAATGTACACATACTATACAAAATAACGAACATACAATGAAGCTATTATTAAGTAATGTATAGGAGGTAATATGAATTTTTTAGATATAATAAAGACTAGTGTTTTACATACAATACAGTCTTTAAAGTTTGTAGATATTTATATTGGACAAGTAGTAGAAGAAGATGATTTAAAAATAAAATTAGATGAAAAACTATTTATTGGAGAAAATGAAGTAGTTAGAACTGGCTCATTTATTGGAAAAATAAAAGAAGGGACAAAACTACTTATGCTTAGAGAAAGTGGGGGTCAAAGATTTTTTATCATTGACACCATAATAGATAATGATGAAGAAACAAGATAAGGAGAAAAAATGTTACCTATTAGAAACAGTATTGATAATATTAACATTATAGTAATGCCTTCTAAAACATATAAAGTTAATTTTGAAAAAAATAAAGTAAAAGGAGTTTTTGATGAAATTAAATCTTTAACTCAAGCCATATATAAAATTTTAATAACTAAAAGATATAAATATGAAATATATGATTGGAATTATGGTATGGAAATAGACGACTTAATTGGTATGCCTAAAGAGTATGTTAAAGTTGAAATAGAAAAACGTATAGTAGATGCTTTATCAATAGATGATAGAATAGAAGAAGTTTATAATTTTGAGTTTTTTGATATACATAATGATAGGTGTAGCTTATGTGTTAAATTTTATGTTAAATCTATTTTTGGACAATTTGAATTTAGCTTGGAGGTGTGATTATGTATGAAAATATGACTTTTTATAATATATTAAAAAGAGCTATGGCAAAAGTATCTGATGATTTTGATAAAAGGCAAGGCTCTATTATATATGATGCATTAGCCCCTATTTGTGCAGAGTTGGCTCAAGCTTATATTGAACTTGACAGAGTTTTAAAAGAAGGATTTGCTGATACTGCTAGTAGATATTATCTTATAAAAAGAGCTATGGAAAGAGGAATTAAGCCTTTTGAAGCAACCTATTCAGTTATCTTAGCTAAATTAGAGGGAGATATAAACTTAACTGGTGGAGAAAGGTTTTCTACTGATGAAGAAGTAAACTTTTTTTTCACTGGAGAAAAAGAAGATGAATATTTTAAGTTAAAATGTGAACAAGTAGGTAGTTCAGGAAATATTTCTTATGGAGATTTACTCCCAATAGATAATATTCCTAACTTAAAAAGTGCTACAATACACAAAGTATTTATAGCTGGAGTAGATGAAGAAGAAACAGAAAGTTTTAGAAAGCGATATTTTGAAAGTTTTAAAAGTCAAGCTTTTGGTGGTAATAGAGCAGATTATATAGAAAAATTAAGAATATTAAATAGTGACGAAGAGGTTATATCAAATGGTGGTATAGGTGGTATAAAAGTATACCGTGTACCTGATGGTGGTGGAACAGTTAAAGTTATTATAACTAATAATAGCTTTAATGTGCCAACTGATGATTTAATAAATATAGTACAAGAAAAAATAGACCCAATAGAACATACAGGAGAGGGTGTGGGAATTGCACCAATAGGTCATTTTGTTACTATTGAACCTGTAAAAAGCGTTAATATAAACATAGAAACTAGTATAGACTTAAAACAAGGATATGAAATAGATGACATAAAACTATATATAGAAAAAGCAATTGAAGATTATATAGAAGAACTTTGCAAAACTTGGGAAGAAAATAGCAGTATAATCGTTAGAATAAGTCATATTGAAAGCGCTATATTAAATGTTTTAGGAGTTGAAGATGTAAAAAATACTAAAATAAATCAATCTAATGAAAACTTTGTTTTAGATGATTATTCTATACCATCTAGAGGTGAAATAAATGTTACTTAATTATTTACCAAAATTTATGCAAGATATTGAAGAAATTAAAAAAATAATGGATATAAGTCAACCAGAAATAGTCAATATAGAAGAAAATATAGAACTTATATTAAAAGATTTTTTTGTAATAGATTCAAGTGAAGAGGGTACAAAGCACTATGAAAAAATAGTACAAATAATACCAAAGCTTACAGATTCTTTAGAAAAAAGACAATATGATATATTAGCTATTTATAATCAAACTTTACCTTTTACTTTTGAAACTTTAATAGAAAAATTAAATGCTATATGTGGCGAAGATGGATATAGTATTCAACTTTTATATGATAAATTTATTTTAAATGTAAAATTAATTTTAGAGAAAAAAGAATTATTTGTTACAGTAAAAAATTTATTAGAGTGGATTGTACCTGTAAATTTAATAATAAATTTAAGTATTGATTATAATGTTTGGAAAGACTTATACAAACATAAATGGGGAGATATTAAAAAATATAGATGGAATGAAATTAAGGAAAGTAAAGAAATAAAAAATAAAGTAATATAAAAAGGTATGGACAATCCATACCTTTTTATATTTTATATATTAGTTATTTAATGGTTTCATAGTAGGGAATAAAAGCACATCTCTAATAGATGGAGAGTCTGTAAGAAGCATAACAAGACGGTCTATACCCATACCTAAACCACCTGTTGGAGGCATACCATATTCAAGGGCTAATAAGAAATCATCATCTAACATAGTAGCTTCATCATTACCCTCTGAACGAAGTCTTTCTTGTGCTTCAAATCTTTCTCTTTGGTCAATAGGGTCATTAAGCTCTGAATAAGCATTGGCAAATTCTCTACCTACAATAAATAATTCAAATCTTTCTGTATATTCAGGGTCAGTTGGCTTTCTTTTAGAAAGTGGTGAAATATCTACAGGGTGGTCTGTTAAAAATGTAGGTTGTATAAGATTTGCCTCAACAAATTCATCAAAGAAAAGGCTTAATATATCACCTTTTTGATGGTGAGGTTCAAATTGAATATTATGTTTTTTTGCAACTTCTCTAGCTTCTTCAATTGTTTTTATTTCTCTAAAATCTACATTTGCATATTTTTTAACTGCATCTATCATAGATATCTTTTCAAAAGGTTTAGAAAGGTCTACCTCTACTCCTTGGTATGTTATTTTTAAAGTACCTAATACATCTTTTGCTACTGTTTTTATTAATCCTTCTGTTAATTCCATCATATCGTTATAATCGGCATATGCTTGATAAAGTTCCATTAATGTAAACTCTGGATTATGTTTTATACTCATACCTTCATTTCTAAATACACGTCCTATTTCATATACATTTTCAAAACCACCTACAATTAGGCGTTTTAATGGTAATTCTAAAGCTATACGCATATATAAATCTAAATCTAATGTATTGTGATGAGTAACAAAAGGTCTAGCGTGAGCACCACCATAAATACTTTGTAATATAGGAGTTTCTACTTCTAAAAAGTTTTTATTATCAAGATAATTTCTTATACTTTTTATAATTTGAGAACGTTTAAAGAAAGTATCTTTAACCTCAGGATTTACTATTAAGTCTACATAACGTTGACGATATCTAAGGTCTTGATCTTTAAGACCGTGAAACTTTTCAGGTAAAATTTGTAAGCTTTTAGATAGTAGTGTAACACTATGAGCTTTTATAGAAATTTCTTCTTTTTGTGTTTTAAAAACTATACCCTTAATGGCTATTATATCCCCTATGTCAAACTTTTTAAATTCAGCATAGTCTTCTTCACCTATTTCATTTTTACTGACGTAACTTTGAATTCTTCCATCTCTATCTTGTATGTCACAAAATGATGCTTTACCCATAACTCTTTTACTCATTATACGTCCAGCTACATATACTTCTTTTTGGTCAAATTCTTCAAAATTTTCTTTTATTTCTTTACTATGATGGGTAACTTCTGCTTTTACTATTTCAAAAGGGTCTTTACCTTTTTCTCTAAGTTCTTTTAATTTATCGTGTCTTATTTTTAAAAGTTCATTTAATTGTTGTGGATTTTCTATAATTTGGTTTTCATTTGTATTTTCCATATAAAATTCTCCTAGTGTATTTCTAATATTTTAAAACTAATAATACCATCTGGTGTGTCGACTTCAACAGTATCTCCAACTTTATGTCCAATAATAGTGGAACCAATAGGGGATTCATTTGATATTTTACCATTAAATGGGTCTGCTTCAGCAGAACCAACAAGCGTATATTCTATTTCTTCTTGAAATTCATTATCAAAAAGTTTAATAGTATTACCAATACTAACAGTATCTGTAACATTACCAGAATCAATAACCTCAGCATTTCTAAGCATATTTTCTATTGTTATAATTCTAGCTTCAATTTCTGCTTGTTCTTCTTTAGCAGCGTCATATTCTGCATTTTCAGAAAGATCCCCTTGACCTCTAGCTTCTTTAATTTTCGCTGCTACATCTTTTCTTCGAACAACTTTTAATTCTTGTAATTCTTGTTCTAAATTTTCAAGACCTTCGTGAGTTAAAATTATTTTTTTTGATTCGTTCATTTAACGACACTCCTTAATAAATTTATATAAATATATAATTAACCTAGTATATCCTTAAAATTATAAAACAACTAAAAAGTATTGTCAAGAATTTAATAGTAAAATATTAAGTTATTTATATAGACTTGTTTAAAATACTATGTTAAAATAATATAAATTATTATAAAAAATAAAATTTAATATAGAGGTGATATAATTGTCAAATAAAAACTGTGAATTAATAGCTAAATCTATTGGAGGACAAGCAGTTATAGAAGGCGTTATGATGCGTGGTAAGTCTATGTATTGTATGGCGGTTAGGAATGTATCAACTAAAGAAATTTCTGTTGAAAAAAATAAGTTTAAATCTTTAGGTAATAGAAGTAAATTTTTAAAATTACCTTTTATAAGAGGAATAGCAAGTTTTGTAGATAGTTTAGTATTAGGTATGAAAATAATAATGCGTTCAGCCACATTAGCTGGTTTAGACGAAGGCGAACAAGAAGAAAAAAGTAAATTAGACATATGGCTTGAAAACAAATTTGGTGAAAAACTTACAGATTATATTATATATTTTAGTGTGTTTATTTCTATAATACTTTCTATCGGGATATTTATGGTCTTACCTGTTTGGATAAGTAGTTTTTTTACTAAAATATTTAATGTTAGTCTTTGGGGGATAGGTGTTATAGAAGGGATAGTTAGAATTTTAATATTTTTAGGATATATTTTATTAATATCAAAAATGAAAGACGTCCAAAGACTTTTTAAATATCACGGAGCAGAACATAAAACTATAAATTGTTTTGAAAGTGGAGATGAACTTACAGTAGAAAATGTTAGAAAACATACAAGACTTCATAAAAGATGTGGTACAAGTTTTCTTATTATAGTAATGATTGTTAGTATGATAGTGTTTATGTTTTTAAGAACAGATAATGTTACTTTAAGAGTTTTATCAAGAATTATACTTGTTCCTCTTATTGCAGGGATAAGTTATGAAATAATAAAATTAGCTGGAAAATGTGATAATATTTTTGTAAAAATTATTAGTGCTCCTGGTATGGCGTTACAAAAGGTTACAACAAAAGAACCAGAAGATGAAATGATAGAAACAGCTATTTTATCATTAAAAGGTGTTTTAGAAGAAGAAGGTAACAATAATGAGTAAAAAAATAAAAGACATATTTATCGAATATAAAAAAATATTAAAAGAAAATAATTTTGACACTTATTCTTTAGATGTAGAAGTATTATTAATGAATGTTACAGGATTTAGTAAAACACAGCTTTATTTAAACACAGACTATACATTAAAAACTGAAGAATATGAAAAATTTAAAAAATTTTTTAATAGAAGATTGAAAAATGAGCCTATTGCTTATATAATTGAAAAGTGCGAATTTATGGGAATGGATTTTTTATTAAACAATCATACACTTATTCCAAGACCAGATACAGAAATTTTAGTTGAAAAAGCAATAGAAATTATTAATAAAAATAATTTTAATAATGCACTTGATATAGGAACAGGTAGTGGAGCTATAGCTATTTCTTTAGCTAAATATTGTAATATTAACGTTACAGCTTTAGATATAAATAATAAAGCAATAGAAATGGCTAAAAAAAATGCAAGTATTAATAAAGTAAAAAATATTGAATTTATACAAAGCGATATTTTTGAAAAAATAAATAATAAATATGATATAATAGTTTCTAATCCACCATATATAAAAACTGAAGATATAAAAACATTAGAAAAAAATGTAAAAGATTATGAACCAATACTTGCTTTAGATGGTGGTAAAAGTGGACTTATATTTTATGAAAAAATAACCAATAATGCTATTAAGTATCTTAATAAAAATGGATATCTAATGTTTGAAATAGGTTATGACCAAGCTAAAGAGGTTAAAAATATTATGGAAAATAATAATTTTTATAACATAACAGTATTAAAAGACTTATCAGGGCTTGACAGAGTTGTATTTGCAAATATAAAATAAGGTTAAAAATTTAGGAGGTAAAAAATGTTTGACAAATTAATAGATTTAGAAAAAAGATATATTGAACTTTCAGATAAAATAAATGACCCAGAAATTATAAGCAACAATGAAGAATGGCGTAAGCTAATGAAAGAACATAGTGACATTAGTCCTATTGTTAATAAATATAAAGAATATGAACAGACAAAACAAGCCATAGAAGACGCAAAAGAGATGCTTAATGAAAGTGATGAAGAAATGCGTCAACTTGCAAAAGAAGAACTTAACGAAAATACAGAAAAACTTGAACAAATAAAAGAAGAACTTAAAATACTTTTAATACCAAAAGACCCTAATGATGATAAAAATGTTATTGTAGAAATAAGAGGTGGTGCCGGTGGAGATGAGGCTAATATCTTTGCTGGTGATTTATATAGAATGTATAGCCGTTATGCTGAAAGAAGAAGATGGAAAACAGAGATAATGAGCTCTACACCTAGTGATATGGGTGGATTTAAAGAAATATCTTTTATGATTATGGGTCAAGGTGCATATTCTAGACTTAAATATGAAAGTGGTGTGCATAGAGTGCAAAGAGTTCCAGATACAGAATCTAGTGGTAGGATACATACCTCTACTGTTACAGTAGCTGTTTTACCAGAGGTTGAAGATATAGACTTTAAACTTGATTTAAATGACGTTCGTATAGATGTATTTAGAGCATCTGGTAACGGAGGTCAATGTGTTAATACAACAGATTCTGCTGTTCGTGCTACACACATACCAACTGGTATAGTTGTGTCTTGTCAAGATGAAAAAAGTCAGCTTAAAAATAAAGAAAAAGCCTTAAAAGTCCTTGCTAGTAGACTTTATGATATGGAACTTGAAAAGCAACACGCAGAACTTTCTGCTGAAAGAAAAAGTCAAGTAGGTCGTGGTAATAGAAATGAGAGAATAAGAACGTATAACTTCCCTCAAGGGAGAGTCACTGACCATAGAGTAGGTCTTACATTGCATCGTTTAGATGCTATTATAGACGGAGATTTAGACGAAATAATGGATACACTTATTACTACTGAACAAGCTGAAAAATTAAAAGAAGGTACCGAATAATAAAATATTAATAAAATATAAAAAATGTTAAAGTGTCAAACATAGGTTACACTTAAAAGATTTTTTAACAAAGATAAGAATGAGTATAAAATAATGCTATCTTATCTTTGTTAAATTTGTTGATATAGTAAATTTATATATAATTAAAATATACCTAAATATTGTTCTACTACTTGATTAGGTGATTTAAACCCTAAACAAGTTTTTATATAATTGTTTGATTTAACTTGATATTTAGCTAATTGTTTTCTTCCATCTTCTAAATTAAACATTTTTAAGTACTTATAAAATCTCTCACTATCTTGTCTATGTTGGCGTTCCACCTTTCCATTATGTCTTGGTGTAGCTATTCTTGTTCTTATATATTTTATATCTAATTTTCTTAATATCATTTCAAACATTGTTTCTCCCTGTTCTTTTCTTTGAAGATTAGTAAATTCAACTCCATTATCTGTTTGTATCTCTCTTATTATAAATGGGGCTT
>CALWOZ010000032.1 GCA_944383305.1 uncultured Clostridia bacterium
TTTGAAATGATATTAAGAAAATTAGATATAAAATATACAAGAACAAGAATAGCTACACCAAGACATAATGGAAAGGTGGAACGCCAACATAGACAAGATAGTGAGAGATTTTATAAGTACTTAAAAATGTTTAATTTAGAAGATGGAAGAAAACAATTAGGTAAATATCAGGCTAAACCAAACAATTATATAAAAACTTGTTTAGGGTTTAAATCACCTAATCAAGTAGTAGAACAGTATTTAGGTGTATTTTAATTATATATAAATCTACTATATCAACAAATTTAACAAAGATAAGATAGTATTATTTTATACTCATTCTTATCTTTGTTAAAAAATCTTTTAAGTGTAACCTATGTTTGACACTTTAACAATTAAGCCTCTTTCAATTGCAGTTTTTTTAATCTTTTCTTGTTCTAATCTACTTAATCATATAATAATTCTTCTTCATATTTTTCTGACTTAACTTTTCTTAACTGTCCTACTTCTGTATAGTAATATCTTGTTAAGCTATCAAACATTTACTTACTTTTTCTATTCCCATTTCCGTCATATCTATATCTGTTTGATACTATTAAATCATTATTATGTCCTTACATCTAAGCTACTTAAATTTAAGTCTTTATCATATTTATATTCTTGTTCTAGACTTCCATTTTTTAGATTTTTTATTAAACCATTTTTATAATACTCATATGTTGCTATGTTATTTCCATTATGAACTACATTTTTTAATAAGTCAAGTTCATTGTATTCAAACTCTGTTATTTTTCCTGTTATATCTACTTCTTTTATTTTGTTCCCATTTCTGTCATATTTATATGCTATAAGGGTACGTCCACTTGCTTTTTTACTTTCTATTCTTCCCATTATATCATATGTATAGTTATATTTCATTCCATTTGATATACTACTTATTAAATATCCTTCTTTTGAATACTCATATATTTCTTGTAAGCTATTATTTTTTGTTTTCCTATACAATAAATTTGAATACATATTATAGCTATACCTAGTTATAACTCCATTTCTATCTATCTTCTCTTTTACCCTATTTTCAATGTCATAGAAATATTGTTCTTTTTCTCCACTTGTGTCTATTATTGTTTCTATCTGTCCTGAACTATTATATATATACTCTGTTGTTTTGTTTTTCCATCTGTTGAGCTTATTATGTTTCATGCATAGTCATATTCATATTTTTCTATGCTTCCATCTGCTTTTTCTGTTCCTGTTATTCTTCCCCATTTGTCAAGTATATATTTTGTTTCATTGTTTTCTCCGTCTATTATTCCTACAATGTTCCCCCTTGCGTCATATTCAAATCTTTGTTTTGCTTCTCCTTCCGTTTTTATTAATGTTCTATTTCCTATTAAATCATACTCATAGCTTACTCCACTTCCTTCTTCATCTAAGCTACTTATTATTCTTCCTTCTGCATCATATGTATTTGTTTGTACTACTTTTCCATTTGGTGCTATTACTGTTATTAATTATCCTTGTGGATTATAGTTATATTGGTATCCTAAACCATTGTCATCTTGTTTATTATACTGCTCTGGTTTTATTTCTTTACATAATAATCCATTTAAGTTATAGTATTTTCGTGTTATACTTCCATCTTTTGCTATTCTTCTTATTTCCCTATTTAATAAGTCATATTCTATACTTATTTTTCTTCCTTGATTGTCTACTATTTCAACAAGATTACTTGCTTTATCATATCTAAATATAGTCTTATTATTTATTCCTCCTTTTTCTCTATGTGTTTCACTTATTAAACGGTCTAAATTATCATATTCTCTTATTATTTCATATCCATTTGGTGTTTTTATTTTAACTATATTACCATTTTTGTCATACTCATATGTTGTAATAGCACTTATTCCATTATCTACAACTTCTCTTATTTCTATAATCCTGCCTTATCATAGCTGTATACTATTTCTTGCCACATACTATTATTTATTTTTCTTCTTTCTCTTACCACTTTGTTAAATATGTTATAACTGTATTCTTGTACTGCTCCTATACAATCGCTTACTTTTATTCTTCTATTGTCTTTATCATATTTAAACGATATAGTATGTTTTTCTTCATCATAGCTTTCTTCTGTTTGATATTTTATATATCTATTTTCATTTACTATATTCCTGACAAATCATATTCATATGTAGTTAACCTATATTTTTTCTTTGTCACTGGCTCTCTTTTTTCTATTAGCTAGTTCATTTTGTTATATTTATTATTCCCTTTATTTCTTGGTCATTACTTCCTGTTTTATATCCATCTGAATTTATTTCTTTTGTTATATTTCCTTTTAAGTCATATACATATCTTTTTAATACGTTGTATCTTGGATCTGTTACTTGTATTAGTCTGTTCATACAATCATATTCATATGTATACCCTGCACCATCATCTGTTTTTTCATCATATTGTTCTGGTGCTATTCTTTTTATTATATTTCCATTAGGATCATATTTTATTCGCTCTACTGCACCATCTGGATATATTACTTTTATTTTATTGTCATACTCGTCATACTCATATGTTATTCCTTCACCATCATTTATTTGGTCATTATAACTATTTGGGTTTATTTCTTTTATTATATTTCCCTCATAATCTCTAGGTGTTGCATATATATTTCATTCTGCATCTTCTGTTTTTAATACATTATGAAACGGGTAATATTCATAGATTCTACCTATTTCTTTTTCTATGTTATTTGGTAATATTACCTTTTTAATGTTAAACATTTTGTCATATTCATATTTTGTTATATTCTCAAGCTGGTCTATCTCTTTTGTCATTATATCCATTGGGTCATATTCAAATATTCTTATTCCATACTCATTTTCTGACCTTTAGCATCTTCCAGCTTTATCATATGTATATTGGTATATATTATCTTCATTTGTTATATATTTTTTTGGTTTATTAAATTCACCCTCAACAAATTTATATTCAAATATTTTTTCTCTTTTCTCTGGATCTACTACTTTTATAACTCTTCCATACTTAGCATATTCATATGATGTTGTTATCTCTCTTTTTTCATCTATTTGAATGTTTATTTTCTTCTTTTTTATTGTTATTTTTATTATCTTTATTATTTTTAGGTTTTTCAGGCTCAGATTTTATATTCTTAGGATTATCTTTTTTTATAGTTTTATTATTTGAACTAACCTCTTCTTTTTTAGGTTTTATTTTAATTTCATCTACTTTAGGTGATACACCGTTATTTATTTCAACTCCTTTTCCTTTATTTGCAATTCCTAAGTTGGTATCTATATTGCCATTTATATTTTTTACTTGCTCTGTTATATTTTTAAATGAATTTTGTGGTTGCTTTATTACACTTTCTAATGCTTCTTTTGTTTCTTTTGATACATTTTTTAGTGTTTTATCATCTACATTATTTAAGTTTTTATTTACTCCTTTTCCTACTATTTTATCTAAAAATTCCTCTGTACCTTTTTTAAAGTTATTCCAAAATTCTGGTACAGACTTTACACCTTTTTTTATACTACTTCCTATTTCTTTATTACTCCAGCTCCATTCCCAGTTTTGTACATCATACACTATTTCTCTTACATATGCTATTTGTCCTACTACTGGTATACATCCAATACCTATTTCCCCAATAGTTCCTAAAAATGTTATTTCATCTTTTGCATAACTTCCTTTTATCATTTGGTTAAATGATTTGTCTAAATAATTTTAATAAGCCTTATCTTTATTTAATTATTATCTTCTTTATATATTGTCTACCTTCGTAATCTGATTATATAGATATAAAAACTTAAATTTTTAACTATTTATACCTTTATTATATATTTCTTCAGAAAATAAATTTATATAATTATTCCAAACTATTCCATATCCTCTAACATAGACTTTAATTTGTTAAAATTTTAAGTCTTTAAATCATATTTTTTACTACTTAATCATTAAATTTTTCAATAATTATAAAATCTTCTTTAGGTTCAACAGATATTATCTTTTTAAACATACAAACACCTCTTTATATATATCATTTATAATAATGGTGGTAATTTTTTAAATTCTTGTGTATTCCATATTTTTATTAGTTCTATTTAATTAATTTTAATCCACTCTTGTACTATTTTTAATAATTTATTAGGTAAATCTCCTTATAGCATTTCAAATGTATTTAAACCTATTATGGACATATTCATTATATATTGTATGTATATAATGTGGATTATGTTCACTTTCTCTAAAATACATTTTTATTATTATTCCATAAAAGTTTGATATTACTGACATTTTAATTACTCATTTAATAAATTTAATTGATTTTATTATACTATAGATTTATATATTTATCATCTTATTTTTATTATATTGTAAAAAAGGCTTACTAAAGTCTTTAAAATTTAATAAGCCTTTTTAATTATTGATTATTAACTATTAGTATTAGTGTTTTCATTTATAAATTATCTACATTCGTGATCCATATAGTAATTATCCTTATGAATTAATTCTCCTACTAACCTCATACCCCTTTTCTTTTAAACCTTTTAATATAGTATTTAGAGAATCTGGTGTATACTCTACGTCATTGTGAAAAAGTATTATAAAACCATTTACTAAATGTTTATGATTTAATACTTGATTTAATTTATGCTCGACTCCATATTCTTTCCAGTCTAAACTATCATCAAAAGGTATAAAAATAGAAATTTTATATTAGTTGTATAGTTATGTATAAATATTTTTAATTTATAATGTATACTTTAATAGTTATACTATAGTAATTTTTAATTCAATATTTTGTACGATTATAATATTTTTTATTTTTATAAATACTTTATTAAACATATAATTAAATAATAAAATCTCTTATTTCTTTATACTCTGTATTATCAAATTTTATTTTATATTTTGTATTGTCTTCTAATTTATTAAAAGCATTTAATATAACAATCTCACAGTTATCTTTATCTAAATTTTCATTATTATACTTTAATACTAAATCAGAACCTTTAAATTGAATTTCAAAATCTTCTATATTCCCACCTACATTTATACATAATTCGTCAGAATAAAATGAATTTAATGGAGATATACAAATTGATTTTATATTACTAGAAACAATTTTATTCATACCTTTTAGATTTATATTTTTTACATTTTTTGTTGGCATTATTAATAAGTCTCTAATAAATTGTTTAACTTCAGCAAAAGTATCTATATCTAAACTCATAGTATCAACAAGTAATTTTTTCATAAATACATTTTTTTGAGTAACAATCATTTCACTTGACTCTAATAAATTAAAAGTATACAATGTACTTTCTTTTTCTTTTTCAACTGAAGTTTCAAAAGAATATAACTGAGGATTTTGCTTGTTATCATATATAAATTCAAAACTTTTATTATTATATGAACCACTTATTACTGTACCGCGCTTTATTGATGGAGTTTCTTTTCTAAAAACATTTTTAAAGCCATTATCAAGCATAAAATTCTCAAATGATGAATTTCCATTTACAACTGATGTTACAAAACTTGAAATTAATTTAGGACATAATGATATACCATTAAAATTCATACCTCCATTTTTTAATTCTATAACAAAACTATTTTTGTTTTCTTCTGAAACATCTCTATTATAATAGAAATCACCAGTTAAATAATACATTTTATCTTTTCTAAGTAACCTTATATTTTTTCCATACAAATATTTAGTAGTTACACCTGATGTATTGTATATACATATTTGGGTTTCATCACCAAGTTCGGCATTAAGGTCTTTTAAAAGTCTAGTATACGCAAAAGTTCCTTGATTCTTTAAGAAATATCCACTAAATCTTGTATCATCATCTATTTGATAATAATATTTAAATTCATTAATATTACATTTTGAAGCTCCTGAGTTAGATATTAAGCTTATTATTGAATTTCTATGGTCTAATGCATCTGATATAGTACAATCAACAAATATATCTTCAATTTTTTTATTTAACATATTTAGTTTAATAATTATGTTAATATTTTTGAAATAACTAAATACTAAATATATTTCACTTTTTTTATAATTTAATAACTGTATTTCTTGACCTTTTAAAGTTATCTTATTAGCATTAATTTTTAATTCTTGCATAAAATTATTTATTAAAGATGAATCATACATTTCACTGTTTTTACTCTTACTTGAATATACTAAATTATCTATTTGTATAAACCATTTACAAGCTTTAGCATTAGAACCATCTGTATTTTTAAAATCTATTTTTAATTTTGTTGGTTGTTTTTGACACACATATGTATAATTACATTCTTGTGAAGCAATTATTTTATGAGTTATACATTTTCTTATTTGTTCACTTGATATTATTGGAGCAATAAATGTCATATCTTTATTGTTTGTAACTATTTCTACTTCTGTGCTATAATATAATGGTTTTAAATTTCTAAATGACTGGTCACCAGGTACAGCATAAAATCTCCAGTTAAAGACATTACCATAATGACTTCTAATTTCATTTAAAATTGTCACTCCATCTCCAGTCATATATCTTACACCAGGTACAAATTCCATATCATATCTGTATAATCTATCTGCTCCATTTGGTAATATAAGTACATTAGTGTCACTTAAGTTTACACTATTTACTTGTTTTAAACAAGCATCTGTTATAGATAAAGGTTTACCATTGTAATCTGGATAAGGTGCTGAAAAATAATGAGCTAATCCTCCAGTAAACGTAAGACCACTTCCACCTACTAAAGGAATTATGTCTACTTTACCAATATTTATCTTATTATTTTTAAAATCTACTTTTTTAATAGGTATACTATCATAAAAATAAGCAACACCTTTAGATGGTTTAGTTACAAATCCTTGTTTTCTTGCTTTTAAAAAGTTTCCAAAGTATTTAATAGTCTCTTGAGAATTGTGTTTTAAAATTAATATATTATTTACTAAAGTTGGTAATCCAACACTTATACCTGCTACTGGTACAGCAATTGCTCCCAAAATTTCTGCTGCAACAGCTGAACCTGCTAGTGATGCTAAAATACTAGATAAAGAGGTAGTAAAGTTAACTGCAAATATTCCAACTTTTCCAGCAACCATCTCTTTATGTAATTCTTCAGTTGTGTTTACTAATTCATATATAGCAGCACCAAGATTTATACCATCTAATATTACACCTACTGCACCTGCTACATCTCCTACAAATCGTGGAATTATAGAATTAGTTTTGCCTAATGCATCTTTAATAATGCTGACTAATTGTGATGCTTCATTTATAGCACTAATAGTTAAAGATGAAATTTGTGTATAAAATTGAACCTTTAAAGCATTATTCAAATTCTCATATTCTTGCTTATTACTAAAGTAGTCTAAAAGATATTGGAATAAAAATGCTGATGTCATAGATGATATATGTGTTGAGTTTTCTATATCAAATTTATATACATATTCTCCAGGACTACTTAATACTATTCCATTTTTTATAGTTTCTATTTCTGATTTAATAAATTTAGCATATTCTTCAAAAACTTTATTTTCAATAGTAATATTACTTTTTTTACCATTTATTTTGTTTACCAAGGTTACATTATATTTTTCTCCAACCTTACGTATATCGTCCATAATTAATACAAAGTCTTTAGAAATATTATTTTTTTCATATATACTCTTAAGTAACATAGAAATTTCTTCAGATAATTTTATATTCTTAATTAATCTTTGGATGTCTTTATGTAACTGTTCTTTATCTAAATTTTTATATTGTCTAAATAAATTATCATTAATATGTTTTAAAGTTTCTATCATTAATGTCTTTTTATTTTTTATATTAGTATTTTTATCTAAATAAGTGTATAAATCTTTTAACACGTCCATTTTTAAAGATTTTAATCTAAATTCATTTATATCTTCATCAAAAACTATGGTTCTTTTAGTAGTTAATTCTTCTAATAGCGCTTCTTCTTTGTTTATCCATCTTCCATCATCTGTCAATATCTCTTTTGTGCCATTACTATTTATTCTAACAGCATATTCAGAAGATGATACACAAATACTGCTTTTGCTTTGTAAATTAAATAATTTAAATAATTGACCGTCTTTTATAATATGTTCTAATAATTTTCCACCAAAATTTTCACTTAATTTTACTGAATCACTAAACATATTACAACCTAATAAATTTATTTCTATTTCATTCAAGTCAACTTTGCCCCATAAGGATCCAACCATATCAAATAAATAATATAAAAGACTTCTGACATCTTTTCCAGCAAAATGTTCTGCTTGGAATTGACTCTCACCGTGTCCTACTAATGTTAGTTTTAATTTACTATGTTTTTTTAAATTTTCTGGAAGCTGTGAATATGAAATTTCTTTAACAGTTTTTGTATCTATATCAAATACATTTAAAATACTATCTTTATGAGATTGAACTAAAACAGCATTTTCTGCAAACTTTGCAAATAATGCAGTTGCTGCATCATAGCTTGTTTTATCCCCTTGAAGTTGAACAATAAAATGTAAATAATCTTTTTCATAACTAGGCTTTTCTCTTAGTTCCTTTATTGTTTGTGTTAAACCATCTTTATCTACAAGCTTATTTTCATTAAAGTTAGTACCTTCGTGACTACTTAACTTACCGCCTGCTTCAACAACATATTTTCTAAATTCTTCTTTACTTTCATTTTTCTTTAAAATCCAACCACTTTTTCTTTCTGCTTGAGTAGCTATGGATGCTTCATCATTTCTAATTCCAAATGTATTTTGAACACCAGAAGATAAAACAATATTAGGGTCAAGGTTCATTTCACCAGATAAAGATATAAAATCTTTTATAACAGAGTTTATAACATCTGGTCCACTTAAAGAAAGTGTATCAATACGACCTGGTATACTACCTAAAGCTAAATAGCTAACAACTTTTGATAAAAATTCACTTTTTATTGGGTCTTCCATTTCATCTATTTTGTCACTAAATTCTTCTATTATAGTAAGCATTGGCTTATTTTTATCTTCTAATAATGGATTTAATGCTTCATCTAAAATAGAATATCTAAGTCTTATTTGCTCTAAAATTTTACCTATCAGATATGATTTGTTGGTTGACATAAATACGCTGTTAAAAAATCCAAACATAAATACACTTACTTTAAGCCTTAAACCTATATCTGAAAGTTTTATTTCTCCTAATGGATTAAATATATCTGTTATATTAGATTGTTTTTTAAGAATTTCAATCATTTTATTTTTTTCACTTTGTGGAAGCTTATTATATTCTCCGTCTTCATAATCTCTAATATATTTTTTCTCTTTCATAATAGCTTCTAGTTTTGCCGCTTCTTCAGATAATCCACCCATAAAAGTAGAAAAATTAACACCTTCAAATAGGTCTTCTCTAATTCCAGGTAAAGTATCAACATCTATGTATACACCACCAGTGGAATCTAATATAACAAGACGTAATATGTCAGAGGCAGCTGCCATATTCCACTGAAAAAGTAATTCTCTTTCATATAAAGTAAAATCTTCTTTATTTTTAAATACATCTAAATTTTCTCTTACATCTGAGCCATTATTTTCAGTAAATTTTTGCTTAGCTCTAGTTACAAGTGCGTCCATTTCAGTTGTTTGAATACTATATTTTTCAACTAAGAACTTTTTGATTAATTCCTCAATAGAAACCTTTGGATTTTTGTCTCTTTCAGCCTTTACAGTTTCTTCAAATTCTCTTTTAACTGCAAAAATTCTATCTGAACGTTCAAATAAGAACTCTCTCTCATCATCTAAATTAAAATTCCCACCATTTGTTTTTTTCATTTCTTCAATAGTTTCACCACTACATTTTTGAAAAACTGTTTTCTTTAAATAGTTAATTAATAAAGCCTCACTGTCAAACCAAAACTTAACTTCATAGTCTTTATTAACCTTTTTCCAAACATCTACATAATCTATTTCAGCATTACCAGGTTCACCACCAATCCAAATAAAATTTAAGTTTTTAGGAATTTCTTTTTCATCATACTCAGTTAATAAAACTCCAAGTTCAACTCCAAGTTCTGTACCAAATCTTTTTAACCCTACTACTCTAGGTGAAGTTGGATTGGCTACCATAAATTCTTTTATAGCACTAGATAATTCAACTAATTTATTATATTTATCAAGTGCACTAACAGATTGTCCCATTGAATTATAATCATCTAATAAATTTAAAATTTTAGTATATTGTTCTTCATATGTAGTATCATTAAATCCTACCATATTTTCAAGTTCTTTTCTTGTAATCATATATTATACTCCTTTTATATATTTTTATTATATTTAATTATTATACTTATAGTATAAATTTATTTCATTCCTTTTAGAAGATTAAAGTATAAATTTTTTAAATCAATATAATTACAAATTAAAAATATTAATTTCCTTTATCAAAATAATAAATATGTATAAATTTAAAAAATGTAATACTATATAAATAGAAAAATATTATATAAAAAACTTTCTTTATCCTCTTTCCAAACAATATTTTTTAAAATTTTTGGATATTATAATATTTTATTATTAATATTAGCCCTAATCATTTTTATATAAACTTTCCATAATGAAAATTAAAATTTATTTTCCTATAATCATTTTTAATGGAATAAATTAGTCTAATATATAATTTTTTCTTAATTTATATATTGATAACTAAACTTCTAATTTTAGGAATATATCTTTATCTTTTAAAATTAATTAGTCTAAAGCCCCTTTTATAAAATAAATTAATAATATTATTTGCTTAATATTTTAATAAACAAATTTTTATCTAAATAATCTAAATTAAAAATTTCTAAAATAATTCTTTTTTGTTATATAATATTTTGTGAGGAAATTGTTATAGATTTATAATGAAAATTGAATTTATATAAAGATTAAATTGTTTTCTTATTTTTTGAAGGTTGTTTGATATAAAATCTATACTTAAAATTAAATTTATATAAAGATTAAATTGTTTTCTTATTTTATAAATGTGGGTATTATAAGATTTATAATTTGAATTGAATTTATATAAAGATTAAATTATTTTCTTATTTTTGAAGGTGGTTTGATATAAAATCTATACTTAAAATTGAATTTATATAAAGACTAAATTGTTTTCTTATTTTATAAATGTGGGTATTATAAGATTTATAATTTGAATTGAATTTATATAAAGATTAAATTATTTTCTAAAATAATTTATAAAAGATAAGATATGTTTATTAGTATAGAGCATATTTTATTTTTTGTCAATATAAAATTTTTATTTTTCAATATTTTTTTGTTGAAGTATAATACATAGGTAACAAAAAAATAAAAAAAAGATTTCCCTTATAGATTTAGTAAACAAAATACAGTAGTAGACGAATGTAGTAGATGATGTTATAGTTAAATGTATAATGAAAAATGCACATATACATCAATTACTTCTTTATATCATAAATTTCTATACCTATCATCTTATTTTTATTATGTAAAAAAGGGCTTACTAAAGTCTTTTAACTTTAATAAGCCTTTTTGATTATTGATTATTAGTATTACTATCACTATTATTAGTATTTGTATTTTCATTTATAAATTGTCTACCTTCATGATCTGCTTCTGTCAATATAGGACTTAAATTTTTATAGCAAATTATTAAAATTAAATATATTAATCATTTAAAATCTGAAATTTTTTATATCATTAGCACTAATTCTTTTAGTTCCTTTATTAGCACTATTACCAACTATATTAACATATTGAAAAAATTCGTTAGAATTTAAAATTTTTAAAGCATCTTTTAAATTTGAATTATTTTTAGATATTACATATAATCCTGAATAAGGAATATCAAATTCATTTAAGAAATAAGTTTTAACACTATTATTTATTAAATTAGAAACTAATATTTTTTTCTTATTCATATCAATTAACGCTTGTGTCCTTCCATATTCAAACCAACTATTAGTTATATAATTATCTCTTTTTAGAAGTATACTTTTAAACTGTTGTAAATACTTATATGTAAATGGAAACATTTCTAAAAACTCATCTTCTTTGTATTTTTTTAAAATATCACTTTCAAAATAGTAAGGAAATATTATAAATTCCTTATTCTTTTTACTTAAATTTCTAATACTAAAAGCATTTCTTAAAATAGATTTTTCAATTTTAAACTCCTTGTAAATAATAAAATTATCATATTCTATAAAATTTTCCTTTAAAATAAATATATCATTACATAATGTAGCAACTGGATATTTAACATCAAATAAATCTCCAAAAACATTATAATTATATTTATTATTCAAATAGATATTATCAAATACCCATTTATTATTTAAACCAATTTTTTCAATTAATTTAATAGATTTATTTTTAAAATCAAAATATTTAATATAATTATTATTATAGTTTTTAATACATTTTATAATTGTAGTATTTATCAATTTATTTTTGAATATATCTATACCTTCATAATCTATAATATCAGTTAAATATTTTAGCATAAATTTTCTTAAATTTGCTCCAGAAGTATTCTTAAAAATATTATTAGGTACTATATATACAAATTTTCCATCATCTTTTAATAAATTAATAGATTTTTCTATAAAAGGATAACAATAATCTGGTTTTCCACTTAAACAAGTTTTAAAATTTTCACGTAAATATTTTCTTGTTTTAATATCTAAATTTAAATAACTTATATATGGAGGATTTCCTATTATAAAATCAAAATTAATCTTGAAGTTATAGTTTAAGAAATCTACATTATACAGCTTCCAATTAACATTAAAAATCTTATATTCTTCACATATTTTGTTTAGTTTTATTATTACAGATTTAAAATATTCATAACAAATTTCTGTTCCAATTATATCTGATTCTAATCCTTTTTTTATTTTATCTATAGGGTATATATTTATTGTACTATCTATATATCTTTTAACGATTTCAACTAAAAATGCACCATCACCAAATGAATTTTCTAATATTTTTTTACCATATAAATCATTTTTATATTCAATTAAATCTAACATTTCTATTACAATATTTCTAGGAGTAAAAACTTGATATTTTGTATTAATGCTAGCATTCATATATACCTCCTTAAATAATTATTCTATTTTTAAATATTTTTTATTTTCTGCAGAATTTATTATTTCTTCTTTAAATAAATCTATTCCTTCTATAACAAATTTATAAATTTCTTCAAAATCTTCAATACTATTTATGTTGCTCTCATATTGTCCATGAGCAATGGCATTTCTTGAACCAACCAATTTTCTATCCAAAAGATTTTCATTTTCATTTGAAATGGGATTATCTATACCTAATTGCAATATTATATTTTGTAACATTTTATAATTTAAATTTGAGTTAGTTTTAATAATATCTTCCTTTATTTTTAAACTAACTTTACTATTAAATCTATCAATAATATTATTTATTATTTTGTTTATGTTTGTAAAGCTATTATCTTGTTTTATATTAGAAAAATCATTCATCATAGCTAACGATAGGAAATTTATTTTGAGATCAGTAAAATTATATTCTTTAGAAACTTTAAAAACATATTCTAAATATTTTGTAGAGAGATTTTTTATAGCACCTTCCCAATGAGAATATAATAGCAAAGTATTGGAACGCAAAATAGTATTTATATAATCTTTTTGTTCAATATCATTATATAATAGACTTTTTAAACAATTCAATTCTTTCACTCTTTTAGCTATTTCTGCATTTATTTTATCTAATAATTTTTCTAAATCTTCTACATTTTTATAACTATACATAATTTTCAAAAAACCTTTCTCCAAATTCAAGAGAATATTTATATTTTTGAATAGATCTATTACCACTATAAGTTAATTCTAAATATTCTTCTTCTAAAGTTATATTTTTGATTTTATTTTCTAACTTTTCTAAACAGTTTTCAGCTTCTAAGTTTTTTATTATTTCTATATTTTTAAATATTCCATATGTTACTGCTGTAAAAATATATGATAAAAATGAACCTTCAAATTTTTTCTTATTATAATTATATTTTCTAAATTCTATATCTAATTTAGATATAATTTCAAATACTTCGTTAAAAGCACTTTCTAATCTTTTAAATTCTTCATCTTTTAATTTACATAAATCTAAGGTTTTTTCATTTAAAAACTCTGTAATGTCTTTTGTTGTAGAAATGTTTTTAGTATCTTTTATATTTATAGCTATTAAAAATCTTAAAATCAATTCTAAATCGTATTTTTGTAAAATTTGTTTTTCTGGAATAGATATATACTCTGTAAAATTTTCATTTGTTGCTAAATTACATAATTTATCAAAAAAATCATTATTTTCCATTATAATTATACAATTTCTAACCTCTTGAGAAGAAAGTTCTACACCACCTGTATTTAGTCTTTGAAATAATTCATATTTAGCATCAGATGCACTATTTTGCTTTATTATATTAATTGATATTTTTGCACGTTTAAAAAATATCCTTTGTTCTACAGTAAAGTTATTACCTGTAGGACTATCTTCCCACATCATATCTTTAAAAGATTTAAAATATTTTGTTTCTTCTAAAACTAAAGGTTTTAACTTTTCTCCTTTATTATCTTCTGCATCCAAAATTCCCATAAATTGAAAAAATGTAGATAATCTTTGTACACCGTCTATAACATCCCATACCCCATCATCTCTTTGACTTACAAAAATAGATGGTATTGGAATATTTAACATTATAGATTCTATTAACTTTGATTTTTGGTAATTATTCCATCTAAATACTCTTTGAAATTGAGGATGAATATCTAATTCATTTTCTTTATATAAATTAGCTAATTCACCTATTGACATTGAATAAGACTCTGTATGAACTAACTTAGAATTTTTATTTATTTCATCTTGTAGACTCATTTTTAGATCTCCTTTTTTAATGTTTATTATCATAATTATATAATGCAAATTATATATTGTAAATATATTATTTAAATCTATATTTTTAATTTTTTGTAATAAATGTATTCTAATATTTGGTTTTATATATTATATCAAAATTTTTGATATTTTAGATTTAGCTAAAATAATATGTATTTAAATATAGAAAAAACTACTAAAGTATTTAAACATTAATAACCTTTTTATTTTAATTATTCCTTTTTTCATCTTCTTTAAACGATTTTTCCTGATGGTTTATCTTTGCCAAATAGGACTTAAAATTTATTGACTATTTTTAAAACACCACTCAATTTTAATATTATTATCATCATAAATATAAATACATTTTATAAAATTATCTACCATTTCTTTTGTAAGTTCTTCACTATTAAAATACTTTTTAAAAATATCCTTTTCCTTGTTAGTTTGATTTATTTCTACTATTTTTTCTTTAATATTTTTAATTTCATTTAAACAACTATTTATATTATTTTCTAAAGTCTGTTTAATAATTAGATAATCTTCTCGTGAAATTTGTCCTTCTAGATATTTTTCATATCCAAAGACTTTATCTAAATTATATTTTTCTATTTGCTTTTCATATATTGAAATATTTTCTTTTGAATTAGTATTATTTTCTTTATGTACATTAATATCCAATAACAGTACTATTTGATTTTTCAAACTTTGAAATACTAATTGTTTTAATTCATCTTCAAATATTGAGTGTCTACAACAATTTGCATTTTCTTTTTCATTTTTAGTAGTGCAAAAATATTTTCTACATAAACTTCCTTTGTTGTTTACTTCTCTGCTTCTTAAAGAATAACCACAACAACCGCATTTTAATTTATAAGCAAATATATTTTTAATTATAAATTGTTTTGATTTTCTCTTTTTAGGAGTAACACTATAAAATAAGTCTTTAGATACAATAGCTTGATGTGTATTTTCAACCTTTACAATTTCATCTTCATTTGATTTAATAGTTTTTACATATCCACATTTAATTCTTTTTCTTTTAAAATGCAGTGTATTTCCTATATATACTTCATCAGAAATGATTTTACTTATATCTTGAGGTTTCCATATTTTATTTTGATTTTTACATTTAGAATAATCTTTGCGTTCTCCATTTTTAATTTTAAAATAACTTTTTGTAGGAATATTTTTAGCATTTAATATTTTACAAACTTGAGTATATTTATGTCCTTCAAAAACAAGTTCAAATATCATTTTAACTATATTTGCCTGTTCTTCATCTATTTCAAGTCTTCTTGTTTGTGTATTCTTTTTATATCCAAAAGGAGTATAAGAAGATATATAATGTCCTTGTTTAGCTATGCTAATTTTACTCGTTTTAACTTTTTTAGATAAATCATTTATATAATAACTGTGTAGAATATTTTTAAATGCTATATCTAAATCTATTAAATTATCTTTGTTGTTTTTACTATCATAATTATCATTTATAGCTATAAATCTTACATTTAAAAATGGGAATATTTTATATAAATAATCACTTACTTCAATGTAATTACGCCCAAAGCGTGATAAATCTTTTACTATTATACAATTTATCTTACCGATCTTTATATCTTCAATTAAATTTTTTATAGCAGGACGTTGAAAGTTACTCCCACTAAATCCATCATCGGTATAGTAATAAATACTACTATTTTTAAATTCATTGCTAGAATTAATAAAAGAGTTTATTAATTTTTTTTGATTTACTATACTTTCACTTTCTTTTTTATTATCATCTTCAATAGATACTCTTAAATATGCACCAATACTATATAACATTTAATATTTCTCCTATTTTCTTGTTCATAATATTATACTCTGATGTATATTTAAAATTTATCTGTATAGTCCTATCTTTATATATAATTATATCTTCTATTAATGTTTCTAACAATTCTTTACATAATACTTTTTTATTTTCAAACTTTGAAAATGTTTTTATATAGTTATTTTCGTTTATAAAATTATCTTTTAATTCTTGTAATTTAACTTCTAAAACACTTTTCTTTTCTAATAAAGCTTGCTCTTTTTGTATATAACTTCTTTTATTAAGCATATACTCATCTTCGGTTAATAAACCTGTTACATAGTCTTCATAAATTATTTCATAAAAATTTTTAATCTTTTGTATTTCACTATTTAATTTATTTATTTCAGCAATTAACTTATCTTCTTCTAATTGTATACTCTTATAATTGTCCGTAATTAATTTTTTTAAATTAGCTACCATTTTTATTTGATTATTTACTTCTTTAAAAACAACTTCCGCTATCAATTCCTCTTTTATAGATATAAAATCACAAGCTCCCGTTCTGTGTCCCCTACATATAAAATAGTTAACAATTTTCCCGCTATTTCTTTTATTCCTATTTGTAGTTAGATTTTTACCACATTCCCCACATCTAATATATCCTTTAAAAATGTTGTCTATTTTTGAATTTATTTTAAATTCATCACTAAATTTATTATTAATCTGTTGAACTTTATAAAAAGTATCTTTATCTATAATAGGTTCGTGCATATTTTCAACTACAATCCATTTATCCATAGGTAAATAAACTCTTTTTTTGTTTTGAGATATAACACTTTTACCTTGAACCATACAACCTATATAAATAGGATTTAATAATATTTCTCTAACTCTCTTTATAGTCCATTTTTTATCTTTAAATGTGTCTGACTTTACATATCCGTTTTTATATAGATAAGCTGATTGAGATAAAATATTTTTTTCATTTAATATTTTAGCTATTTTGGTATATCCATAGTTTTCTAATCTTAATTTAAAAATATACTTAACAATGGGAGCAGTTTCTTCATTTACAATTATTTTATTTTTATTACACGGATCTTTTAAATATCCATAAGGTGCAAAATTTCCTATAAAATCTCCCTTTTTTTGTTTTTCTCTAATTATTGTAGTAATTTTTTTAGAAATATCTTTAGCGTAAATTTCATTTACAAAATTTTTAAGATGCATTAATAATATTTCATTACAATTTTCATTATTACTATCATAATTGTCGTTTATCGCTATAAATCTTACTCCCATAAAAGGAAATACTTTTTCAAGATAGTTACCACACTCTATATAATTACGCCCAAATCGGGATAAATCTTTTACTATTACACAATTTATTTTTTGACTTTTAATATCTTCTAAAAGTTTTTCAAACCCACTTCTTTGAAAATTAGTACCTGTTTTACTAGCATCTTCATAAATTTGTATTAAGTTAAACTCTTCTTTATTTTCAATATAATTCAAAATTATACTTTTTTGATTTTCTATTGTATCGTTGTCAACACATTTTTTATTTTTGTCAACAAAAGATAACCTAACATATATACCAACATTATATACTTTATATAAAGAATCTGTAAATTTAGTTTCTAAAGAAATATTCTTTCTACTTTTTCTAGCCATTACAAGCTACCTCAAGTTGTCCTATATTTTCTAAATATGAAATTAAGCTTTTATATTCATTTTCATATTTAAAATGTATCTCAACTCTTTTATCTTTATATACCTTTATTTCATCTACTAAATTTACGATTAATTCTCTATTTAAACTTTGTATATTTTTATATTCATTAAAATATTGTATCCATAGTTGTGTATATTCATTTTTGTTGGCTAAATTTTCTATTTGTTCTTTACATTTATATATTATTTTTTCTAATTCTTGAATTCTTTTTGTATAAATATTAATAAAATCTTTATATTCTTGTTCCGTTAATACGCTAGATTTTAAATCTTCGTATAATTTTAGCTTTATATTTCTATATTTCAACAATTCTTTCTTTTTTAAATTAATTTGTTCTTCTATTTTTTGTATTTCTTTTTTTGTATAAGGTACAATATCTACTATATTTAATATCTTGTTTACTTCAACAATATTACTTATATGCAATTTTAAGCTCTGAAAAATAATATCTTCTAATATATTTTCTTTGATACTAGCACCTATACACCCCTTTTTATTTTTTGCATTATTACAAACATAATAAATATACGGCTTATCTTTAGTACTATTATTTTTTCTTACTAAATTAGAACCACATTCACCACAATTTACAATACCACTTAATAAATAAACTTTATCTTTATTAGGAGCTATTCTTGTATCACGCAACATTAAATTTTGAACATTATAAAACATTTCTTTAGAAATAATTGCTTCGTGATTGTTTTCTGATATAATTCTTTTGCCTTTTGGAACAATAGTAGCCTTTTTAATTTTATAGTTAGGTGTTGTATACTTTTTTTGTTCAAGCACACCTATATAAATAGGATTTTCTAAAATTCTAAAAATCGCTTTTGCTGTCCATTTACATTTAACATTTTTCTTAAAACTTGTACTAAAATTTAATCCTATTGATTTTTTATAGTCCATAGGTGTCAATATTCCATTTTCATTTAATTTTTTAGCTATTTTGTCTGCACTTAACCCGTCTAATCTATATTTAAAAATTTCTTTAACAACTTTAGATGCTACATCATCTACAATAATTTTATTAGCATTTTTAGGGTCTTTTAAATATCCATAAGTTACAAAAGAGCCTATAAAATCCCCCTTACTTCTTTTTACATCAAGACTACTTCTAATTTTTAGTGATATATCTCTCAAATAACTATCATTTATAAGATTTTTAAAGGGTATTAATAAATTATCTACTCTATCGTTATTCTTAAAACTATCATAATTATCATTTACTGATATAAAACGCACATTCATAAAAGGAAAAATCTCTTCTAAATATCTCCCTACTTCTATAAAATCTCTACCAAATCTAGAAAAATCTTTGACTACGATACAATTAATTTTTCTACTTTTTATATCTTCCATTAACTCTTTAAAGGCTGGACGTTCAAAATCACTTCCAGAGTAGCCATCATCAACTTTAACAGATACTAATTCTAATTCCTCCTTTGAATTAACAAAATCTGTTAACATTATTTTTTGGTTTATAATACTTTCGCTTTCTCCAACCCTCTCATCTTCTTTTGATAACCTTAGATATAGGCTAGTTTTAAATTTATTCATACTTAACACTCCTATAAAATATTTTTATCAAAAATACCTAGAGCATCAAGATTTTAATCGGTCTTATTTTTTATAATTCTAACACAATTTTTTTCTTGAGTCTAGTATTTTTATAAATTTTATAAATTTTTCATATATTCGATTAAATATTCTTGCAATGTTTTAGCCTCTTCATCTTCATTAAATGTAATAATAATTTTATATTTATTATATTTATAGCAATAAGGATTTTTAATTTGTTTTATATAATCAAGCATTCTTTCTTCTTTTGGTAAATTCATATTTATTTTTACATCTCTTATATCTACAAGTTCATCAATATCAATTTTTTTTAATTTTTCTAGATCCATAAGTTTAAACCTCCTAATTGTTATTTTTTTACATTTTATTATACTTGTACAAAAAAAATTACTATTAAGTAGCACAATCGGAAAAATAGGCTTGTTATTTTCGTTATAACATAACCTATTAACCTATTTTTCCTGTTCTATTACTTAATTTTAAAATTAATATATAACAAACGGTCTATTGATTAGATAGACAACCATAACCATTTCAGGCTTCCCCCTAAACGACGGACTACACTCTATACGATGAGTTAAGACTATGTAGAAGTATCATTATATTAAATAAATATCTTCGCAATTAGTTCAATCTATAACATTTTTGATTATACTATAATCAAAAATTGTTAAAACCTTATCACTACAAACATTTACCGACAAGCGTGTTTTAGTGCGTTGCTCCTTTTATTTAACTTTGTATCTGTTATATTGCTTATTTAATTTTCAATGTGCATAAGAGAATAAAATCCCCTCACTATCTACCCAATGAAATGCAGTTTTGCTAACCAAAATAATGCATAAAGTTTATTTTTTTATTTATATTTTTTTGTGCAATTTTATAATTCGATTATTTTTATTAACTTATCTTTTAATTTTTTTAAAATTTTTTTCTTTTTTTTATGTAAATTTACATTTGAACAATTCAATCTTTTAGCAAGTTCTCTTTCTGTTCTTCTATTAAAAAATAGTTCTTTAATTATTTGATATTCTTCATCTGTTAATTTAGATAAAGCATTATGTACAGTATTTATCTTTTCTTTAAGCAATACATCTTCTTCTAAATTATAATTATGTTTCAGTTCTATTCCTTCTTGTTCTAGTTTTTGAATAGATACTTCTAAGCTATCTTTAAATGTTACTTTTTCTCCTTCTATAATGATTTTTCCTGTTTTCTTTTCATGCATAAAATACTCTTCATATCTTCTGCTTCTGTGATACACCTTATAAACTTCTTTGCTTACTTCAAATTTTTCTCCGTTTAAAAATATGTATTTTTTATTGCTCATTTTAATTTCTCCTATTCTTTAAATAAATTTTTGTTTGAAATTTAAGTAAAGAACAGGGGGTGGTCTTGGTTTTGATACTATTTGTAAGTATTCAATGTATAAAAAAATGCAACCAGTTATATATATACTGATTGCACTGTTAAGCATACAACATATGATATTTATATTATAATGTTTTTTTATTTTAGAATAATATATTCTCATAAAAACACCTATAATAAAACTAGAATTATTTATGTTAAATATTGTATACCAAATTTTTTAATATTTTTTATTATTTAAAAGTAATAAATATTGAATAATTTATATATTTTACTAATATTAATATAATATATTATTGTATTATCTACTATATAATTTATTTTGTATAATAATATATCTTATTTTTTGTAAATTTCTTATTTATTATCATTTATTTCTAATAATTTAGTTAGAATATCTAACTCTTCTTCTAATAATTTTTCTTCATAAAAATATATTTTCTTTTCAAAAATATTAAATAATAGATAAATCAATAAAAATAAAATTATAATACCTATGATGATACCTATTGATACTATTATCAAATTCCAAATCAAACATAAAATATTCGTTTTTACATCCATATCTATTTCAGCACTATTTAATATCATAGAGATATTTCCTTTGTTTTCATAAAGAAATTTAATTACATCTTGATCTATTGTATAAAATACTTCTTTAATAAAACCTTCAAAAAAAAGAGATACTATAAGTGGTATTATTATTATATATAAATAATTTTTCAAAGACGATTCTGGTCTATTTAATTTTCTATACACAATATTTAATCTCTTTGACAATAACATTTCCTTATTCTTTAATAAATCTTCTTTATTTTCATCATAAAATAATTCAATTAGATTTAAAGCATTCTTATAATCAATGTGATTATACTTTTTTTTAGGTTTATTTATTTCATTTCTAATTTTTGAATTTATTTGTTTACCAATTGTATCTTTATTCATAATCTTTAGTTTCCTTCTTTAAATATATTAAAAATTATTTTTAAGTAAATTATTAAATGATAGATTGTCATTTAATTTTAACTTAATGTATAAATTGTGATTAAATACAAGTTATAGCTTGACTACCCATTTGCTCCCAAGCTTTTATAAAATTATTTTTAGGTTGTTTTCTTGTATATCCTGGAAGCATAGGGTCATTATAATAAATATATTTTTCATCATATCCTGTAATTAATACAGAATGTTCTTTATATGTTATTTTAACTTTACCTTCTTTTGTATTAAAATAACTAAAATGACTACTGCTTAATGGTGAATATCTTGAATTAGTTATTATCCATACAGGGCAATTTTGATTTATATAATAATATAAATCGTTAAAATCTACTCCCGTAAGATTTATTACTCTATCTTTTAGATATTCATTAGCTAATTCATATATAGGTTCATTATAAACTCCATAACCATTTTTATTCTTTTCAGAATATATATCTCCGACAAAACCTTTATGTGGATTGCCACGATATACTTTCCCATTTTCTCTAATAGTAAAAGGTTCTTTTTTTATTTTTTTTGCAAGTTCCATTTTATCCACAGGAACACCTTTGTAATTTAAAAGCATTGCAAGACTTGTAACCTCACATCCTCGAAATAATTCTGGATATTGCCCTATATATGGTACATTTTTTATTTGATATTTATTGGATATTTTAAAATCACTATCCCATACATAAGTTCCATTAGTTCTAAAAAATATACTTGAATTAGCATATTTTTTAGCATATTCTAAAGCATCACTAAAATCATTAACTCTTTTTAATAAGTTAGCATTTTGATAAACTTCATATTTAGGGCTACTGTCCCATATAATATCATAGTAACCTTCTTTTTTTATAGAAGAATTAGCATACTTTTTAGCATATTTAAGAGCATCATCATAAGTATTGCATTTTTGTATCAAAATATCATTTTGATAGACTTCATATATCCCTTTATAATTAGGGTTTTTTATTAATGAAAATTTACTTTTATCTTCAATATTATATGTAAGAGATAATCCTTCAGAAAATTTTTGAGCTATATCTCCACCTTTAAAAATTATATTGCCATCTTTATCTATGTAATTACTTATACCACTATCTATTGAATATACACTTGCAATACCATCTGTAAAATTAGTAACCTTATCATAAATAATAGGTATAACTTCAGTTCCTTTACTGTCTATAAATCCATATAATAACTTATTATTTTCTTGTAAATTTCCAATTATAGCCATTCCGTCACTAAAATTATTTGCATAATCATAAACAATAGGTATAACTTCTCTTCCTTTATTATCAATAAAACCATACTTATTATTTAATGATACTAGAACTTTATTTTCTTTAACAGCTCCTAAACTATCATATAGAGGCTCGGTAATTTTTTGTCCTATTTTATTTATAATTCCCCATTTCCCATTTAGCTTATAACCAGCAATATTTTCAGAAAAATTAATTATGTCATCATATTTAGGTTCTATAACTATCTTATTGTTAGTATTTATGAATCCAAATTTTTTATTTTTTTTAAATCCTATTAAATTATCACTTTTAGGAAATAGATCTTCATATTCAAATGGAATAATTACTTTACCTTTACTATCTATAGCTCCCCATTTTCCATTTAAAGAACAATTTAATAATCCTTCACTAAATTCTTTTACATTATCATACTTAAATTGAACAACTGTTTTCCCAGATTTATCTATAATGCCCCATTTTCCATTTAATTTTACAGGTGCAATTCCATTTTCAAAATCTTTAGCTTCTTCATAAATAGCAGGTATTACCATTTTCCCATCAGTATTTATATAACCATAGTAATATTTTGTGTTATCATCTATTTCTTTTCTTACTTTAATACATATAAGTCCATTCCTAACAACACCTGTTGCATAATCAGCAAATATTGTACCTTTTTCTAAACCATTAATACTTTTCTCTAAATTTAAATTATTATTTCCTCTGGTTTCTTCCAATATTTCATAGTCTAGTTTATTAGCATAAACATTACTTACATAAATAACTGTAGTCAAAGTTATCAAAACTATAGAAACTTTAAAATTTATATTATTTAGTAATACTCTCATTTAAATAAATTCTCCTATTATAAATTATTTTAACCTTGACATTTTAATAGTTTGTTGTTAATGTTACAGTTTTTGTAGAACCATCCCATTTAACATCTACCCCTAACTGTTCTCCTATGAATCTAAGAGGTACTAAAACACTTCCATTTATATTTCTTGCTGGTACATCTAACTGATATTCACTACCATTTACTTTAGCTACTTTGCTATCAACTGTTATTTTCATTTCTTTATCATCTTTTTTTGCAGTAACTGTTCTTGTAGCTTGATCCCAAGAAACTTCTGCTCCTAAAGCTTCAAATATATTTCTCATTGGTACTAATGTATAGCCATTTTCCACTATTGGGCTTTGTGAAAATTCAATTTTTTTACCATTTAGGTTTACTGTTATTTGGTTATTATTTTGTGTAGGAGATGCTGTTTGCTGTTCAGTTGTATAATTCATATTTTTTGTGATAATTATTTTATCTGGTCTGTTTAATGCATGAGAAAATGATAAACCTTCTGAAAATTCACATATATTGTCAAGCCCTAAATTTTTCACTTTTCCATTTTTATCTATGTAAAAAGCTGTACTTGCAGGTCCTTCATAAAATAACTCTACCCCTGCTAATCCACCAAAAAATTGAGTAAAACCACTATATTTATAAGGTATTACCTGATTCCCATTTTCATCAATAAATCCATATAATAACATATCAAACATAAAATCTTCGCTTACATCATTACCTTCAGAATCTATCAAATCAACTTTTTTATCTACATCCGTTATACCTATATAAGCATATTCAGCATTATTTTCTGCAAAATTAATTTGATATTTAATATAATCATCAAATTTATCTAAGTTATTTTCGTCAACATAACCTGTATAAACTCGTCTTGTTTTGCCTACAGCAGCTCTTCCTTCGCTAAAGTTATATGCTTTTTCATATTGTAAATCTATTACAATTTTACCTGTTTTATCTATAAAACCATATTTGCCATTTAAAGATACTGCAAGTTTACCTTCGCTAGTCATAGATAATGTGTCATATGTAGGCTTTATAATTTCTTTGCCTGTTTTGTCTAAAATGCCCCATTTACCATTCAATTTGTATCCGCCAATGCCTTCAGAAAAATTGATAACATCTTCGTATTTGTTTTGAATAATAACTTTATTATTTGTATCTATAAAACCGTACTTACCATTCTTTTTAAAGCCAATTAAATCTTCACTTTTTAAATATAAATCATCATATTCAAAAGGAATAACTATTTTACCAGTTTTATCTATAGCTCCCCATTTTCCATTTAAAGAACAACTTAATAACCCGTTATTAAAATAATATGCTTCATCATATTTAAAAGGAACTATTTGCTTACCATCTACATCAATAACTCCCCATTTTCCATTTAATTTTACTGCTGCAATACCATTTTCAAAGTCAGTAGCATCTTCATATTTATCTGGTATTACAAGTTTACCTTGTGTATCTATATAACCATAACTATATACTGGATTATATTCTGGAGAGCTATCAGCAGCAGTATTTTTGCTTATTTTTATACAAATAAGTCCATTGTTAACTTTACCTGTTGGATAGCCTTCTATAAATTTACCATTTTCTATACCAGATACTGTTATATGATTTGGATATGCTACAAAATCTTCACCTTTTCCACCGCCAATCACTTCAGCATAAACATTATTTGTATTTGTACAAACAATACCTCCTGTAAGAGTAAATAAACATACTAATCCTAAAGCTATTTTTCTTTTCATTGTTAAATTCTCCTTTTTTATTTATAATTTATTAAATAATTTTCATTATTTACCACGATAATAATTTGATACTTTTTTACCAGTTTTATCTATGTAATAACTTCCACCTTCTTCTGGTCTAATATATGCAAGTCCATTTTCAAAATCAGATGCACTAATAATATTTTCAAGTGAAATAACTGTCTTACCTGTCTTATCTATATAGCTATATGTATTATCTTTTAATGTTAAAGCTAATCCTTCTCGAAATGGTCCTACACCCCCGTCATAAATACAAGGAATGACTATCTTACCTGTTTTATCCATACATCCCCAATTCCCAGTTTTTTCATCATGTATTGAAACTAATCCTTCGCTAAAGTCACGATTCATATCATCAACTTCATAAATGCACGGAATGACTAATTTCCCAGTTTTATCTATATATCCAACTTTATTATTAATTTTTACTGCGGCTAATCCCTCTTTAAAGCTATCTACTTGATCATACTTTGAAGCATCTATCACAATTTTTCCACTTTTATCTATAAATTTATAATCAAAAAGTTTTTCTTCTTGAATTAATGCTAATCCTTCACTAAATTCGTTTGCTCTATAATAATTGTAAGTTATTACCATTTCCCCCTCTTTATTTATATAGCCCTGCTTACCATCCTTTTTAACAGCAGCTAATCCTTCACTAAATGAACTAGCATAATCAAATTCATATGGTATTCCTAATTTACCTTCCTTGTTTATATAATAATATTTTCCATCTTTTTCAACTGCTGCCAATCCTTCACTAAAATTATTAGCAGAATCAAATCCATAGGGAAATGCTAATTCACCTGTTTTATCTATAAAATAATAATAACTACCAGTGCCATTATGTATCTTTGCAAGCCCTTCTGAAAATTTTGGTTCGAATAACATTAGTGTATTCTCCGCTTTAGGTATAACTAACTTACCTGTATTATCTATAAACCCCCAATAACCCCAACCATTACCTGTACTTTCTACCATAACTGGAAACAACGGTATATCTCTCACATAATTAAGCTCTGGCTTATTACCTTTATATATCTCAATAGTTTTAACACCTGTTTTTTCGTGATTTGATGTATAATCTATATTTACACCAAGTGTTTCTGATATATATCTAAGAGGTAAATATATGCTACCTCCAATATTTAACGCAGGTAAATCTACGCTTTGCCCATTAGAAGTAGCTGTTATTTTAGATTCTTCTATATTGTCATCTTTTTTAACAATAACGGTATTTGTATTATTTAATACTTCTATTTGCGTGTTATCTAAAGATACCTGTGCAACCATATCTTGTGCAAACCAATTAACTTTAGCTCCAAGTAAATCTCCAATAGCTCTAAGGGGTAAATAAGTTGAGTTGTTATAATTATAAATACTTAAATCTGTAACTTGCTCTCCATTAAAAAATACAAGAGTATCATTTACATACTTAATTAAACTGCTATTTGGTATAATCTTATTAGCAGTTTCTGTTAAACTTTTTGCCAGATCTGTAATTTCATTGTCTGATGCATAATTTTTTTCAATTGATACGTTTATACCCCCTGTTAATGTCAACATAAACGCTAAACTTAAAATTAATTTTCTTTTCATAACACTCCTCCATAAACAAGGCAAAAAGTATACTTTTTGTCCTTTTATAAAATTATTTAGAATATTATACATTTTTATAATTTTTTATTGACTTTTTATAAATATTAATGTAATATTATGATAACTATAGTAAAAATTTACTATACAAAAACAAAGGACAAAAAGTATACTTTTTGTCCTTTTATATACTAATCTAATTCTTTTATTCTTCTATATACAGTTTTTACTGATATGTTATATTTTTTAGCAATTTTTTCTTTAGATATTTTTTTATTTTTACATTTTACTAAATCAATTTTAAAGCTTTCATCAAATTCTTTTTTAGGTCTTCCAAACTTCACACCTTTTTCTTTAGCAATTTTTATACCTTCTTTTTGTCTTTGCTTTATATTTTTTCTTTCATTCTCTGCCACAAATGATAGTATATTTAAAACTATATCACTTATAAAGCTCCCCATTAAATCTTTATATGCTCTTGTATCCAATAAAGGCATATCAAGTACAACAATATCTATGCCTTTTTCTTTAGTAAGCATTCTCCAATTTTCTAATATTTCATTATAATTTCTTCCTAATCTATCGATACTTTTTATGAATAAAATATCATTTTTCTTTAATTTTGATATAAGTTTTTTATACTCTTTTCTTTCAAAATCTTTTCCAGAACATTTTTCAATATATATTTTTTCAATACCTAATTTTTTCATACTTTCAGTTTGTCTATCTTCCTTTTGATTTATTGTAGATACTCTAACATAACCATATTGCAATGTTGTCAACTCCTTATATAAATAATAAATTAATTATATATTTATATATAAATTTTTTCTAACACTGCAAATTTTTAATTTATAAAACAAATAACACTTTATACCTTATCCACTATATCTTCTTTTTCAATCTTATATATTGTTAAATTGTTAGTTATAGGTGGTGTAAAAATGAACTGGGGTGTGGTTCATTTCTCCAAAATTTAATAATTCTTTCATACCAACTAATTTTTTAACATTTTTAAGCACAGTATTTTTAAAGTTTGAATATTTAAAGCTACATAAATTTTTTACCATTTCAAAAATAAACAAGTTTTTGTTAATATTTTTGGGCAGACTATCCCTGTCCATTTCATTTTTTAGTTTTGTTGGCTTTATCTTGTTAGCTTTTATATCATTTTTTTCTTTTAAATCTATGCTTATATTATCTTGACTATTATTTTTTGTTTCTTCTGACTTTACTTCATCTTTAATATTTCCTGTTGTAGCTTGTTCAAACATTTCTAACACTTCTTGCTCTTCTTGTTCAGTAACCTTTTCTACTTTTTCTACATTTTTAACATTTTCTATATTTTCCACATTAATAACATATAAATTTGATGTTTGTTTTCCTGTTGTATCTAAAAATCTTTCTATTTTTTCAATAAAGCCTGTTTCTACAAGGTTATTTAAAGCCCTTTTTGTTGTAGAAACAGATATATTTAAGTCTTTAGATATAGTTTTTATGCTAGGAAAACATACTAAATCTTTGTTAGCTCTATCTAATAAATACAAAATTACACTTAAAGCTCTACTTTTTAAATTACATTTATATAACATATTTTTTATATCACATTTTTGCATAATAACATCTCCTTTAATTCCATATACTCCAGAAAGCACCACCTGCTCCTGCACCTTTTCTTGCCTCATTCATTATTAAGTCTATATCAAACTGTTGTTTGCTCCTATTATAACTAGCAGGGTCTGCAACAAGTATTTTACCATCACTTGTTATTCCTCTTAATACGATAAAATGTCCACTGTTTGTAAAAGTACCTTTACCCATAAGAGTAACTACTAATTTACCATTATTAAGTGCATCTACAACCTTTGCCTTATCATTTCCTAGTCCCTCTGCGTTTAAGCCAAAAGCCTTTGCACAATTTGGTATTAAGCTATGATATGAGCCACTGCCCACTGCATAATAGCCATTTTTAACGCTCCAGTTACAAAGGTAAATAGGATCATATATTTGCCCTGTTAAACTAGATACTACAATAGCCATAGAAGTCGGTCCACAACCGTGAGTACCGACTTTATCTCTACCATACAACTGATTTTTGTATTTTTCGTCTAATTGATTGAAGTAAACTACATCTACTGCACTATCAGTAAAAACTATATCTCCATATTCTTGCCCTTCGGCGTCTATAAAATCTTTGTCATAAATGCCTATACTTTGATTATATCCATAATCTTTTTGAAATTGTTCTATTGCTAATATTTCATCTCCAAAAATAAACTGCTTAAACATATCTAAAGGATTTGTAATCAAATACACAAAAAAGGCTATTAAAACTAATAACCCAACAACAGTACCGACTATTATATTAAAGACTTTTTTCCTGTTTTCTTCATCTAAAGCCATTTGCAATAGTATTTTTATTAAAATTTGTTTCATATAAAACCACCTTTCAATCAATTTTTTGAGCATTTCATACTCAAAAAATAAAGTCGTACCTTAATTGTAATAATAAAAAAACACCCTTTAAAAGAGTGTTTAAAACTTAAAATATTTATAAATTTCTAAATCTTCTATATTTAATATTACAATATCTTTATCCATATTTTTAGCATAATTTAATGTATTTTTAGTGCCACTTTTATCACAATTTATATCATAAACACCAAAAACAACAGTAGCTTTATCCACTAAATATCTATTTCTTTTAAAGAAACAATCATCGCTATAATATTGTTGTAGTGTAATTGTTTTTGTACAATCATTCAACATATTTTTTAACCTTTGTTTGTATAATTCACTCCAATTTTGTTCAATATTATTACAAGGAAGTATGCAATAAAGCTTCATATCATCATATTTTTTCATTAATTGTAA